>CALLPS010000247.1 GCA_938015355.1 uncultured Pleurocapsa sp. | reverse complement strand
AATTATTGCAGGGGTATATTGCTCTACCACTTGAAAAAAGCTATGGCGTAAACGCTGTTGTGCATCTTGCCAAGTCAGATCCTCATCTTTCCAAACCCGCAAGCCCATTGAGTATGTTGCCGATGCTGCTTCAAAAGCTGCTGACCAACACAGATTACCCTGGTCATAGGCATGAAAGGGTAATTGATAATAATCAGGATAAATTACATCGACATTAGCCAGAGAATTCAATAACTCTTTGGAGATAGATTGTTCCAACTCCTGATAATTATCACGCCAGGGAATACCATTTTTTTCAGCGGTTTTGATTAATACTTGTCGTGCTTGGCTTTTCATGATGCCATATATCGGCTTAGTTTTAATTAACAGATTGACAAAGCGAGATAATAAATCGTTTCCTGCCCAGGCTGGTTTTAATTTTTTGGTTGAAAGGGTCACAATAATCTTTCTTCTTCACAGATCACAAGCATTATATGTCTGACAGGGAATCAAAACCTAATATCTGCAACATACAGAAATCTTAAATATTTTTATCTAGTGGTTTTAAAGAGACAGTTTTTTTTATGATATAGACTTAATTTTCAAATGTGACTATAAGTTATTTTATAAAAATCAAAAGTAACTATGTTGGAAAAATGTATTTTAAAATACTTTATTGTGCGGCATTAAAATCTATTCAAATATCATTTTCTATAGAAATAATTGAATATACTTAAAACATAGTTTTGCCTAGCCTCGTAGCTAATAGCCTTGGACATTTAATCATATGAGCATCGAGTTATTTGAATAGCATAAATATTATTTACTAGTGATAAAAATAAAGCTTATTTGGGAACTATAACTATCAAGAGTTATCAAACTGGTTTGACCAAAAAGTTTTTATATGAGTCAAATTTTAAATCCAACAAAATTGCTAACAGATTTATCTAGCTCAAATGCTAGTGGTATCTTACAAGTTGCCAGCGATCGCGTACGCTGGAATATATATCTAGAACAGGGACAAATCAAGTGTGCGGGCAACTCCGTTCAGCAATTGATGGTTACTTTAGATCATCATTTGCGTGCTTTGGGTTTTCAACATGCTGCTGCTGCCGCAAAGTCCATCCCTGCATCTTCTGCTGAACAACAGGAAGAAAAACTTAATTGGTTAGAAGGGGGACGTATTATTCCCTCGATTAACTGGCTAGTTTTACGAGAGCACCTTAACCGTAGTCAGACATTGGACGTCTTCAACAGCTTAAGTAAAGAAGCGATTGAAACCTTTCTTTGGCTGAAAGAAGGTGAATATAAATGGATTAAAAATACTACTGACCTACCTCAGCATACTTTAGCAGCTAGAGTGAGTTTTCAGAATCTGGATCTGTCTCCTTTACTGCAAACTATGCAACAGCGGATTAAAGGCTGGCAGAATTTTAATGCGGCAATTCTATCCCCTTATCAATGTCCATATTTAGCAAATTCTCAATCATTAACTGAATCTTCTCCGCCAATCTTATTAAAGATAGCTAAATTCCTTAAAGGATTGAGTTTTCGTCAACTAGCTTTAATTCTTAATCAAGATGAATTGAAAATTGCTCAACTTTTACATCCCTATATTAAAAGTGGTGAAATTACAATTCGAGAACCACCAAAGCCTTTTGATCTATTGCCCCATATTCCCTCTAAAGGGACTACTAAAGCAACAGCTCGTTCTGAAAAATTAAAGGTGGCTTGCATTGATGATAGTCCTACTATCCTTGATGAAATGCAAAGATTCTTGGCTAATGATATTTATGAGATTACCAAAATTGAAGATCCGCTCAAAGCAGCGCCAATCTTATTACGCTTAAAGCCAGATTTAATCCTAATGGATATTTCTATGCCAAATATCAATGGTTACAAGCTTTGTAGCTTTTTTAGAGGCAGTGCTTCTTTAAAGACAGTACCCATCATCATGGTTTCAGGGAGAACGGGCTTTATTGATAAAACCAGAGCCAAAATGGTTGGGGCAACAGATTACTTAACCAAACCCTTTTCCAAAACAGAGTTATTGACAGTCGTTAATAAACATCTCAATATGACGGAAGCAATTATGTAAAAAATATTTTTGCCCGTTGTTAATCTCAAGATCGTAAACCCAATTATCTAAAGGTATTAGAAATTATGAAAACTGTATTAGTTGTTGATGACTTAAAAGCACAATTGAATTTGATTTCAGGCTATTTGGAACAAGAAGGTTTCAAGGTTGTAACTGCTGAAAATGGTAGTGACGCTCTGGAAAAAGCCATGGCGCAAGTTCCCGATCTCGTCATTACTGATTTGGTCATGCCAGAGATGAGTGGCTTGGAATTTTGTCGCAAGCTCAAGAAAAATCCTGAAACAGCAGATATTCCTGTTATTGCTTGTACTACAAAAGATCGTGATATGGACAAGAAATGGGCGAAAAAACAAGGGGTAGTAGCATACTTGGTCAAACCTTTTACCCAAGAAGAGATGGTATCCGCAGTAAAAAGTTCCGTAGTAGGTTAATTTTGTGAGCAGCTTAACAACTACTGACAGGCTCAAGGATTTGTTGCCTCAGCTATTCAATGAACAGCGGCAGGAAGGTAATTATTATTTACGCTTTCAGTTGACAAATGACATTAATGCTTTACTCGATTTGAGCTATGTACAAGAGTCGGTAACGATTGATAGTAGCCAAATTACCGCAGTGCCTAATTTACCTGAATATGTTGTGGGAATGATGAGTTCCCGCAACCAGGTATTTCTAGCTTTGGACTTAGCTCATCTAACGGGATTTGCTCCTGAAACAATTAACCAACGGCAATATCAAACTGTAGTAGTACAGATTAATTCGGGGAAGAATAATATTCAATCCCATGAAGTGAATTTATATGGTTTAACTGTTAAAGCTATTCAAGGCATTTCAAGGATTTTACCAGAGCAGTTTAATTCGGTAACAACATCGGTACCAGACACTTTACGTCCTTTTGTTCAAGGTTTTGTTCAGGATAGCGTTGATGAATGTTCTTTTGTGATCGATCTTAATCGATTAATTACGACTCAAATCCAGTCCTGAATCAAATTTGCACTTATCGAATCACTAAGCTAATTATTCTTAAAACTAACAGCCATGCAGAAAAATCTATCTCAAAAATTTAGTTTAATTTCTAAGACTAAAAAATCTAACAGCACCTGGAAACTTGCTTTAGTGCTACTCGGTTTAGGTAGTCTGATGCCAACAGTTAATCTACCGTTCGTCTCAGAATCGATACAACCGCTAGTATCGGGGAAAGTATTAGCTCAAGCAACGCCACCAGCAAATACAGCTCAAGAAGATATCACAGTTAAGGTTGGGGTTCTTTCCAGAGAAGCGACCGACAGAACGATTGCCAAGTGGCAGCCGACCATGGATTACCTTTCCCAAGCAGTCCCTGGCTATACTTTTGAGATGGTAACCGCTGGCTTCGATGATATGCGTGCGATCGCGGAGAAGAACGAAGTCGATTTTTTCTTAGTTAACCCAGGGATGTATGTCGAATTTGAGGCAGACTTCGGTGTCAACCGTCTGGCAACCATGAAAAACCTCAGACTAGGAGATGCCTATACCGAGTTTGGCGGGGTAATTATTACCAAGGCTGATAATCAGCAGATTAATGAGCTTAAAGATCTGAAAAACAAGACCTTTATGGCGGTATCTCCCATCTCCTTTGGTGGTTGGTATATGGCGGAAGGAGTTTTATATGACATGGGAGTTGAAGAATCCGAAAAGTTTTTTAAGGATTTGAGCTATGGCAAAACTCATGATAACGTGATTAAAGCAGTTGCCAACGGAGAAGTTGAAGCAGGTACAATTCGGACTGATGCTCTAGAAAGAGCAGTGCAACGGGGAGAAGTTAAGCTTAATGATTTTAAGGTAATCAATCCCCAGGAAACTCCTGGATTTCCCTTCTTACACAGTACGCCACTCTATCCTGAATGGCCCTTTGCTGCCGCTAAAGGGAACTCTCTAGAACTTGAAGAACTGGTGGCAAAAGCTCTTCTGAATATGCCCCCCAATAGTACTGCGGCAAAAGCTTCCCAAGCAGAAGGTTGGACGGTTCCACTAAACTATCGACCAGTACATGATTTGTTTATTGACCTTGACGTTGCTCCCTACGATGAGATTGGTCAAATTACTGTTGAAGACTTAATTAAAGATTATCTCTGGCTGTGGGTCAGTTTGATTGGACTGATCTTGGGTTTAGGGGGATATGCGATTTATTCACAAAGACAGTCGATTATCCAAGAGAAAGAGAACCAAAAATCTCTTAATGAATTAAACAAATCACTGGAACAAAGTGCCGCAGAGCAAAAACAACAAAGGGAAGATTTAGAATCAGCAGTAGTTGGTCTAATGGAAGCATTGGAGCCAGCATCTGAAGGCGATTTAACGGTACGGGCTCAACTAACTGACGGGGATGTAGGAATTATTGCCGATTTGTTCAATGCGATTGTAGAAAACTTAAAAGATATCGCTCTCCAAGTAAAAGACTCCGCAGGACAAGTAAGTTCTTCCCTCGTACAAAACGAAAGCTCAGTAAGGGAAATTGCCGAACAAGCGATCGCCGAAGCGGAACAGATTCAGGCTACTCTTTCTTCTGTAGAGCAAATGTCCAGTTCAATTCAAGAAGTGGCAGAAAACGCTGAAAAAACGGCAACCATCTCCAACGATGCGTTTGTCAGTGCCAAGGAAGGAAACACTGTCATGGATCAAACGGTAGATAGTATTCAGGGTTTACGGACTACTATTGGTGACACTTCCAAGAAAATTAAACGTCTCGGGGAATCGGCACAGCAAATTTCCCAGGTAGTAGCATTAATTGATGAAATTGCTCTTAAAACTAACCTCCTAGCGATTAACGCCTCTGTAGAGGCTGCTCGCGCAGGAGAATTGGGTCAAGGCTTTACTGCGGTTGCGGAACAGGTGGGTGCGTTGGCGGAACAGTCTGCCAAAGCGACTCAAGAAATTGCCCAGTTGATTACAGGTATTCAACAAGAAACTCAGGAAGTTGTGGCAGCAATGGAAACAGGTACTAGTCAGGTAGTTGATAGTACCCGCTTAGTTGAAGCGACCAAAGTTAGTTTGGGTACTGTATTAAGCAAATCTCAAGAGATTGACAGCCTGATGAAATCGATTTCTGCTGCCACAATCTCTCAAGCGGAAACGTCTCAGACGGTAACAGAAGTTATGATGCTTAACAGCAAAACGTCTCAGGAACGTTCTCAATCTTCTAGTCAGGTGGCTCAAGCGATTCAATCAACTACAGAAATTCTGGGTAAATTACAAGAATCCGTAGCTCAATTTAAGGTGAGTGAAGCGGAAGATGTTGAGGAAGATACTGTCTTCTCTGCCGCATCTGTTTAAATTTTTTCGACCAAACTAAATTTATCTTTTGTGGCTGGGAACAGGAGAGAGAGAACAGAGTAAGGGATAACTGCTCAGAAAATTGAGTCCCTAATTAATCTGCTTTACCTACTTACTTTTGAGGATTGCTGAACAACCCGATAATTTTGGCAATTCTCTACTTGAACATCTATTTCTAGCCTGCAAAAAATTATCTGTAAAAATATACAACCTGATATTGCAATGGACACGGATCAACAAGTAAGACTGGACTTTTTGGAAGAGGCTGAGGAGTATTTTAATAGCTTAGAATCCCTATTAATGGATCTAGATGCTCAGGGAGCAGAACCTAGCTTACTAGATACGGCAATGCGCTCTGCCCATTCCCTTAAGGGTGGTGCTGCTATGATGCGTTTTGTCCCCTTAAGTCAGATTGCCCATCGTTTAGAAGATTTCTTAAAAATTCTGCGAGTACGCCAAGACAATACCTTGGTTGATAAGGAAGTCACAACTCTTTTGCTTCAAGGAGTTGACTGTATGCGAGCAGTAAAAAATATCCATCAAGAGCAAGATTCAGTTGACGAAGATTGGCTTACTCAAAATGCTGAACCAGTTTTTGCCAGTTTGCGTGCCCGACTCGGTGATTTAAAAGAAGAAGATGAAGACTTTCTCTTAGCAGAAGAAGAACAGGTTGATGTTTCCGCTCTCGTTTTCCAAAGTGGAGTAGAAGATTGTTTGGAAAGTTTCAAAACTCAGATAGATATCTTAGAGCCTGGGGAACTAAAAGCAGAATTGGAAATTCAGACTGAGCAATTAGCTGAGTTTGGGAGAATGAGCCATATCGAGCCATTTATTCAGCTTTGTCAATCGGTGCAACAGCAATTAGCCGTGGCTCCTTTAACTGAAATTAGAGATTTAGCTCGTCAATCCTTAAAACTCTGGGAGAGATCCCACGCTTTAGTTTTGGTTGGGAGAATAGACAAACTACCCACTCAATTGAATGGTGTTTCCGAGACAGTATCTAAGCCTAATTTAGCAGAGCCAGCGATAACGCCACCAGACATCGCTGGATTTTTTGATTTAGCTGAATTGAAGGAAATAGAAAATTTAACAGCTCAAGAATTGACTAAGGGCGAGGATGGGATCTTAACCTCTGAGTCTCTTGACTTCTTAGAAACAGATTTTACCCTAGAAGAATTTACTCCCGATTCCGCGGAGCTATCTGATTTAGACGCAGCTTTTGCTAACTTAGATATTCCGAACCCTGAGGTTGTAGATATTCCCGCAGAATTAACTACTGCCCAAACCCCTAACCTAGAAGAGTTTACTCCCGATGCCGCAGAGCTATCTGATTTAGATGCAGCTTTTGCTGACTTAGATTCCGAAATATCATCTGCCCCTTCCGTAGATCAGTCTAGCCCAGAGATATCTGCATCTTCTCCTCTCTCCATAAAACCAGTAAAA
>CALLPS010000246.1 GCA_938015355.1 uncultured Pleurocapsa sp. | reverse complement strand
TTTCGGGAGTCCGGACTTTCCTCAAATCTGCCTCTAGGACAAATCTGCAACCACCTCGCTGACTCTCTCATCTATCTAGTCTATTATTGATTGATATAGGATTTCAAATTATTTTAGTTAGTTAATTGTTATTGGAATATTAGATTGATTAAATTTATCATTAGTCTTAGAAAATAAAGCCATGAATCAAGATTCAGAAGCTACACCTTCTTCTTCACCATCAACCTCAGAATCTCGACAGTTGCGAAAAGTTAGAAAAACTCTTAGATGTTCAGGATTCGCTACACTTTGTCTAATTCAATTAATTCTTGGAGGTTGGTCTACAGTTTTATTTCTCTTAGTTGTAGTCAATAAACCAGAGAGAAACAGCTTAGGAGTGCAGTTCAGCATTTTTTGTGGGTTATGTGGATTAATTTGCTTAATTATAAGTATCTATAACAGTTTTCGCTATGGCAAGCTGGCTGGCAAGTTTACTACGCCTGATCGAGTTCCCTCTAAGTCTAAATCTAAAAAAATTATTAATAATGTAACTTTAAGTAGCTTAGTCGGTGTGTGTATAGCTTTCCTAGGGTCAACAATAATTGCAGGAGTAATTTTCTCTAAAATATTAGCTATCCAACCAGGAATAACTTTTCCCGAATGCCAAAATATTGTATTTATAACCTCAACTGATGTTTTTCTTAGTCAAGCTTGTATTAATATAATGGCTGCTCATTGTGCTGGTGTAGTTAATTCCCTATGGACTTTATCCCAAATTGAAAAACAATCTATTGACAATCAACAATCAATGATTAACTAATAAATTCATTCATAAATTGGCGATCGCACTTCTATCTCTAACCTGATAGCTATATCTTCCAAACTTCTAATTTAAACATTATCTAAAATCAAGTAAGACAACTTATCAAAATCATGAGCAAAGAATCAGACATCACACCTTATTCGGAGAACATCAATTCCACTTCTTCTCCGAAAGCCACTTCTAAATCAGCGCGGATGCGTAAGGTAGGAAATACCCTTAAATGGACTGGTTTGGCTGGATTTTGGGTTCAGATATTTCTAGGAGTAGTTTCATCTGTTACTTTAGCTTTAGCGATTGTTAACGAAAACGAAAGAAGCAATTCTGGAGTTGGATTTAGCTTATTTTGCGCTGTATGTGGTTTGATTTGTCTGGTTGTCGGAATTTGCATTTCTTTTAGATATGGCAAAATGGCAATCAAGTTTCTGACACCCAATGCTGTTCCACCAAAAAAATCCACTACGATCAAGATAGTCCAAATTTCTATTGTGACAAGTTTGGTTGGGGCGGCGATTACGATTCTAGGGGCAGAAACCATTGCGGGGATTGTCCTGTCTAAAACTTTATCCTTAGATCCTGGAAAAATTTTTAATAGTCAAACTAATACCGAATTTGTCAATTCCCTAGATGTATTTATTATCCAAGCCTGCATTAATATTATTGCTGGTCATTTGGTGGGGATAGTTAGTTCACTATGGATTTTAAATCAAATTGATAAGTAATTAATTATTGACCATGCAACGTACTCGTCTTAACACTTTGGTCGATATTACTGGCGATCGCCTGGAGTTATTATTCAGTAATCCTTGGCGACGTATTTCTTTGAGCCTGATTAGCATTTTACTGGGATTTTTTATGGGTTCGGCAATTGTAACTACTGCTGGACAACGTGCCGTGTGGGATATTCCCGCGGCAGCTATTTTATTTGCCTTTACAGAGTTAATTAGTAAGTTGGTTTATGCTCGACGCGATCGCTCTTCGGAAAACTCTTTAGCTGTCAAACGGCGATCGCTCTATATTGATGTACTTAACTTATTTAAAATTGGTTTGATTTATAGTCTATTTTTAGAAGCCTTCAAGTTGGGCTCATAAGGGCTGGCAAATTATTTAGATTATCTTAAATTAAGCCAATGTTAAAACAATTGAAACAACTGAAGTTCTAATTGCAGCTAAGGAATAAACTTAATAGTAGCAATCAAATTTATGAACCAATATGGCTATAGTAGATGTTCGTGGAGTAGATCACTATTACGAATGGATTCGTCACTCAGAGAATTCCCATAAGCCAGTAATGGTGTTTATTCATGGTTGGGGAGGATCGGGAAGATATTGGCGCAGCACAGCGGAAGCGATCGCTGATGATTTCGACTGTCTGCTATACGATATGCGTGGTTTTGGTCGTTCTCCCTTACCTCAGAATGCTCCAGAATTGGGATATGCCATGGAAGACTATGCCGAGGATTTAGCTACTCTACTAGACACTTTAAAACTCAATCAAGTCTATCTGAATGCTCATTCCATGGGGGCATCGATCGCGACATTTTTTCTTAACCGCTACCCTGAAAAAGTTCATCAGGCAATTCTTACCTGTAACGGTATCTTTGAGTATGATGCCAAAGCCTTTGCTGCTTTTCATAAATTTGGTGGCTATGTCGTCAAGTTTCGCTACAATTGGTTTTTAAAATTCCCCTTTGCCGACAGAATGTTTATGGCGCGGTTTTTACATCGCCCCATTGCTAAAAGCGATCGCCTGGAATTTTTAGAAGATTTTTTATTAGCAGATTATGAAGCTGCGGTAGGCACAATTTATACTTCCGTCAGTAAACAGGCGGTAGAAATTATGCCCCAGGAATTTACTAATTTAACTGTACCTACCCTGATGGTGTCGGGAGAAAAAGATATTATCATCCCTGCCAAAATGGGTAGGCAAGCGGCAGCTTTAAACGACAAAATTAAATATATAGAGTTGCCAAATACATCTCACTTTCCCATGCTTGAAGATCAGACAGCTTATCTCAATACCATCCGAGAATTTCTCCAGGTGGGCAGTGTTGCGGTTTAATTAATACCCAAAACTTATTGATGCTCTTGTAGGTAATTCTTTGCCATCGTTTTCAAGCGATCGCCTTCAAAGAGATAATTATCAATTAATTCTCTCATTTTAATCTGAGGTTGCCTAGCTTTTTGCTGTTGCTTTTTCTCTTTGCGCTCGACTTTATTTCCTTGTCTCGTTACTTGTTTTGCAAGACGATGCTCGCCAAAAATATGAAGTCCAATAGCGGCTACTTCGTCCAAGCCAAAAGAATTTTGCGGTTGTTTCATGTCTTGCAGCTTCGTATTAACCTCTTTTTTAAACTGACGAAGCTGCACCTGGGCTTGATTAATTCGCTTTAGTTGTTGGCGTACCGATTGAGGATTATCTAAATTAAGGTAAAGTTGAGCTGATGCTTGTTTAATTTGCTGAAGATTAGCCATAATATCAAGATAAAAAATCGCTTTCATTCTATGCCAGAGCAATCAAAAATAGTATCTTGATGGAGAAAAAACTACTCCTAAATTCACTCCGAGCTAAATGTACGAGAAATTTTATTGATCGCCCAGGTAGCAAATGCGCCCAAAAACAGGATGCCAATCGCAGGATTAAAAACAGGAATCCAAAGACGATACCAAAGATCAAACCCTAAAGGGATATTCAAATAGCGTCCGATTACGGCGATCGCAAACCAGAAAAAGCCAAACAAAACCAAAAATACATCCGCCATTAAAAAGCGATTGAGCCAAATCAGGATTTGTTCTTTCATAATAAAGTACTGAAAGTATCAATTAGTAATTATAACTGTCAACAGTCAATTAACCTTGTTAACTCGGATGTGATGTTA
>CALLPS010000245.1 GCA_938015355.1 uncultured Pleurocapsa sp. | reverse complement strand
CTAAATCTCTGTTTGGTTCTCGATCGCAGCGGCTCAATGTCAGAGAATCCCCTAGAAATGGTAAAAAAAGCCGCAATCAGTATTATCGAAAAACTGAATCCAGGCGATCGCATTAGCGTAGTTGCGTTTGATCATCGAGCTAAAGTCATTATACCCAACCAAGAATTTACCGATCTCGAGCCGATTAAACAGAAAATTAGGTTGATGGTAGCGGATGGTGGCACTGCTATTGATGAAGGATTACGCCTGGGATTAAAAGAAGTTGCCGCCCACAAACAACATTGCGTATCTCGCATTTTTCTCTTGACCGACGGTGAAAACGAACATGGGGACAATAAACGCTGTCTGAGATTAGCGGAGTTATCCGCAGAATATAATGTGACCATCGATACTTTGGGATTTGGAGAACACTGGAATCAGGATGTTTTAGAACAGATTTCTGATTCAGCCCAAGGAACTCTAGCCTACATCGAACAACCAAATCAGGCAGTATCGGAGTTTGATCGCCTCTTTACTCGGGCTCAGTCTGTGGGCTTAACCAACAGTGTCTTAACGGTGGAATTGATGCCCAAGGTGCGCCTCTCTGAATTAAAGCCTGTCGCCCAAGTCGCCCCTGAAACCGTTGAATTACCCGTTCAGTTGGAGGGCAATTATTTCACAGTTCGCCTCGGAGATCTGATGATGGATCGACCACGTGTTGTTTTGATCAATCTCTATATTAATCAATTATCTCCAGGTACTCATAAAATTGCTGCGGTGCAACTCCGCTACGATGATCCAGGGACAAATCAGGAAAATTTACATTCTGATGTTCTGGTTTTGTCATTAGAATCTCAAGATTTATATCGGGCAAAACCAAGTGATACGGTGAGAAATCATATCCTGACTTTGGCTAAATATCGTCAAACTCAAATTGCCGAAAGTAAACTCCAAGATGGCGATCGCACTGGGGCAGCTACTATGTTACAAACTGCTGCTAAAACTGCCCTGCAATTAGGAGACAAAGAAGGCGCCACTATCCTGCAAACTAATGCCACTCGGTTGCAAATTGGCAAGGATTTATCTCGAAGCGATCGCAAGAAAACCCGCCTCGTGTCGAAAACAATTCTACAAAGTGATTAATCGTAGATGATTCAACAATCAACGGGAAATATTGCTATGGAAAAACTAAATATATAGCCGTAACTTAATTACTCAATGTTAGTCAGTTTGGGAAATTCTAGCTTTTCTCTATTTATTTTGCCACCTTATTAGTAGATAGGAAGAATTATTTATTATTTAATCTAATACAGAATCTGCTCTTAACTAATCTTGTTGATTCTGCTTCGTTAAATAGTCTCTGTTCTCTTCACAAACTATCTCATAGCTAGTTTGAACTATCTACTTATTGATATTTATCTAGCTGCCAACAAACGACATTAATAAGATGACACAAACACTACTAAAAGCTAATAATAATGCAAAGGTAATTGATTCACCTAAATTAGTTGTAGTTTTCATGATTTTTGATTTCCTTTAAGTTTGTTTGGATCTGAATCGATACAAAACTAAATTTGAAACCTGAAAACGATGAAAGTTTCATGGGGATCAAGGAAAATCCATGAAATATGGCTTTCTATTGGTTTTGTATTCATGAAATAATATTAGCTGATTTTCGATACACTTAGCTCCAAAAAGAAACCTTTCTTGATGTAACTTTACTTTACTAAATAATAGTATTGTTTTTTGCTAGCAAAACTAAAGTAACTAGATAGAAATATTGTTTGCTACTTTATTCGGTGTTCAATACTTTAAAAATTTCGAGAAATACTTCAAAACCTTTAGTTTCAGTTAATACAATACCGTTGTGTAATTATAAGAACAATCTCTCTTTATTAAGATTTTGTTGATTAAATCCGATGGCATTTTAAAATAATTAAAAATAATTAGCATCTTAACTCAGTGATGCCATTACTAATCAAGCAGAATAGTAAATCCCTTTAACCTGGAACCAGCACCAACAGACTAATTGGTTTATTAGGAGTCAATAAAAAAGATGCTACCTAAAAAACATCGTAAATACTTTGAGTTTCATTTTCAAGACTCTCAAGCATTAGTTTCTTTAAAGTATCAAGTATATCAAGATAAAAGTATTGCCAATACATTTTTTACTCACATCAAAGATTTTGTAGAAACAACTCCTGATGTCAAGTGTCGCTATACTTCAGCTAATGGTCTATATTATTCCAAGCAAGATATTGAATTACTCTTAAAAAAATTACAGCTAAACATAATTTTACTGAATAAAAATTCTCATGTTTTTGACTTAAAAAAAATCGATGAAAATCTATTACGTAACATTAGTAGAGCGAATTTACACCAAGTTTTAAATCTTTTGCACGAAGATTTTGAACATAATATGAATGATTTACAGATTAAATATCCCAAAGTATCAACTATAGTTGGCTATAGCGATCGCTATCTTCAAATCTGCGAAGCATTAAATACCATCAATAATACTATTCATGAACTAGAAGGAACATTTAATAACTATCTCAATTTACTTAACAATAAACGTTATGGCGGATTTTATTCAACTTGTTTATTAGATAAAGATGG
>CALLPS010000244.1 GCA_938015355.1 uncultured Pleurocapsa sp. | reverse complement strand
CTGAAAATTCCATTAATTGTAGTCAAGTATAAATGATCAACCTGCCATAATTGACTTGCTCCCGAGTAATCCCCACCTCATAATTACCTACTTATAGATTGTTAGTTAGCACAAGCTGCACAACCTTCACTTGACTCTTTAAAGTCATCTTTTTGCACAGTGCGGACATAATAAACCGCTTTACAACCCTCTTTCCATGCCATAACTAAAGTTTCAAAGATATCCTTGGCTTTAACTGCTCTTTCTGGCTCTTCAGGGAAATATACTCCTTGGTTAAGATTAAACAGTAATTCCATCGAAATACCTGTATCAATCCACTGCTGCATGGTTGCCACAGCCTTAATCACAATTTTCTGATCTAAGCTTTTATTTTCACGATAAAACCAAAAACAGTCTTCAATAAAAGGTGGTGCAATGGGTACCGTGCCTTTTGCCCACTTATCGTAGAAAAACTTGCTATAGGCGGGCAAAATACTAGCAGTACAACCCTGCACCAAAGAAGAAGAAGTATTAGGTGCGATCGCCGTAATATGAGAATTACGAATACCATATATCTGGACATCATCTGAAAGTTTTACCCAACGCTCTTGATCTTCCGTTAGGGGCAAGATCTCTTCTAAAGACTTAGAGCCGAGTAATTTTCCTTTACTCCATTCACTACCAGGGAATGCTCCATAAGCACCACGCTCTTTGGCTAATTCCATCGAGGCAACAGTACACCAATAGGCAACTTCTTCAAATAGATGGCTAATTTCTGTCAGACTGCCATAATTCAAATGACGTTTTGCTAGCCAGTCAGCTAATCCCATACAACCAACACCAATAGTACGATATTTATCGTTATGGGTTTTGCTATCGGCAAAGGGAGGTTGGGTAATATCAATGGTGTTATCCAGAATTCTGACCGCCAAGCTGGACATCGGCTCTATTTCCGATTCTGCCACGTTAGCTAAGTTAAGGGATACCAAATTACAGCAGTGTGCTTCTAATCCTGGTTTGACGTTGCTGAAGCTCTCACAACAGAGATTTACCCCAGGGATATAGCCCGCATGCTTATTTGGATTCGCCCGATTAATTGTGTCTTTAAACGCCAGGTAGGGCATTCCTGTCTCCACCTGACTCCGCATAATATGCTTGAATAACTCTCGGGCATCTACTTGCTTATAGAGCTGAATCTTATTACCTAGCTCTGCTTCAATTAAGCCATAGGCAACTTCAAAATCATGACCCCAAAGTTCCGCTAATTCAATTCCCAACTGCTCCTTAACTTCATAAGGATCTACCAGAGTCCACTTTTCTTTTGCCTCAACCCGTCGCATAAATTCATCGACAATTACCAGTTGAGGAAAGACATCATAAGCTTTACGACGGCGATCGCCATTTTCTGCCTGCATCTCTAAAAATTCTGGTACATCTAGATGCCAGACATCCAAACCAATAGTAACTGCACCAGCTCTTCTGCCACCCTGATTAACAGCGATCGCAGTATCATTAAGTAACTTAATCCAGGGAATTACCCCCCCAGAAGCATTATCTTTCCCCATCACCCAGCTACCAGTAGCACGGATACGACTGACATTTACTCCAACCCCACCACCATTCTTGGAAATTCGGGCGGCATTAGTAATTTCGGCAAAAATGCTCTCTAAATTATCATCCATACCGATAATAAAGCAGCTACTCAAGGAACCATTGGGTACTCGCAAGTTAGCTAAGATCGGCGTTGCCAAAGAGATTTTGCGTTGGGCGATCGCCTCATAAAAGGCTCTAGCAACAGTCAACCTCACTTCAGGCTGTTCATTAGATGCCAGTAACAAGGCACAAGTCAAAAATGCTTCTTGAGGGAGTTCGTCAGTTAACAAGTAACGTTTCGTTAACAGTACCGCCCCTGCATAATCATAATCCTTATCCCAATCAGGATTAATCCAGTTTCCCGCCTCTGTTAGCTCTGCCTTAGAATATTTAAGAATACGGCGATCGTAACGTTCAGCACTAACTTGAAATTCTACTGCTGCGGCGAAATTTCCATAGCCAAACCCTCGATGCACTTGAGTATCTTTCCATAAACTCCAGACATGTAACCTTCCCGCTACATAACGCCATGCTGGTTCATCAGGGCTACACATTCCCAACGCACAGTCAATCAAATTATCCTGAATCTCTCTGGTGGTTACGCCATTGCTTAATCTCGTGGTTAAACCAGCTTCCAGGGTAATGGGGTTAACATTTTGCGAGTCACATGCCCATTCAACTACCGAACGTATTTTAGCTATATCCAGAGGCGTAGATGAATCATCTCGTCTTATTACCAAAATAGATGATTCAGCGATCTCAGATGTTTCTTGTGGCGCTACAGGGGATAAATGTCCTAAATTATGAGAGTTGGCAATCTGCGGCTTAAATTCAGTTGGCAAAGCTGGCGAATCTATTGCTGAATTGGCTGTTGATATTGAGTTGCTAGTTAACGGGAAGGTTGGCTGCATAAACTCTGAAACTGAAAAGATTGATTGTGACTAGTTTTAAGAACTGCACCCTGGCTAAAAACGACAAGGCTGACGATTTATTGTACCTACTATAGCTCAACTTTTGCTACATGTAGCGTTAAAAACTCAAGATCTGGCTCATATTACTCTATATACAGTTTGCTCCTTGCTTAAGAAATAGTAATAAAGCGATAAACTATGTAAGACGCAATAGTTTGTTCCCTCAGAGCTAACATTTAAGTAATATTTAAGTAATACCAAAAGTATATATAGTTTTGAATGTTCACTGGTGAAGAGTGAATAGTATAATTTTTGAATATTCTTGAATATATAGCAAAATCAATTGAATTATAGAGTGAACAATCCACCCAATGAAGTTTATCTAAATCACCCTACTTTCGGACTTCTCTACAGAATATGTCTGTTGAAAAATAATCAAGAATTATTTACTACTCTCTATGCTCAACGACTTTTTTTTACAGTGACTAGCAGTAGTAATTCTTTCTCGTTTGAACCCATCAGCAGAACTGATGCTCGTATGGTAGTGGAAAGTTTGATGCGAAGATTATTATTAGACCGAGAAACAGAACAGCATCAACAACTACAAGCTATTTATCAGCGCACTTTTCTTTGATTTCGGATTTCATTTTGAAGAACAAACTTAAAGATTCACCAAAATTCTTGGGGGTAGGATTATCATGGGCGATCGCACTTGGGGATTCTGGATAAAATCTTAGGGGAAATTATGAGAAATTACAGTATGGCTCCTGTGATCAAAATTTAGAGATTTTTAAGTAAAGCTACTGTTGTCTTTTGAGTTTTTTCTGCAATAGTATTTTTAGGAAAACGCTTATATAGAACTAATTACACCATTATTGTTAAGAATAGTAAAGAAAATCAAAGACAAATATAATTAAATCAAGAAGCAGGCTCTATAGAACCTGTCATTTAGGACTATGTGGAGTAGAATTGAGTCGCCAAACAAAATATTTCTTTGAATACAGCCACTTTCTCAATGAATTTTGAGAATGAAACTGATAGTTGAGTGATGATTAGAAACTTGATAAGAGCAAAACCTAACTTACCACCGTAAGTTATTTATAGAAAATTTTAGTTTTTAATTGGATCGATAGCTAAACAGTGATTTTAAAGATTTATATTACCAGAAAATTACAGTCGTAAATTAATTTAGGAATTGTTAGCAATATGTTTGATACCTTAAAAGATTTTTTTGGAATTGAAACTGGATATGAAGGTGAGGATGAGGATTACGTCGAATACGATCCTGCCCAAGAAGAAATCAGTGCCCAAGCCTTCATCAATTCTTCACCATCAAACAATCAACCAGAACTTACAAAAGTATCGTCTCCCAGCAATCAAAAAAACAATCGCAAGCAAGAAATGAAAATAAACAATGTGATCGGGATGCCAGGATTAGCTAACGGAAATTCAGAAGTAGTTGTGATTGAACCTCATTCTTTTGAGGAAATGCCTCAAGTTATTATCGCGTTGCGGGAACGTAAATCGGTAGTGCTAAATCTTAACATCATGAATCCCGAAGAAGCTCAAAGAGCTGTAGATTTTATCGCTGGTGGTACTTATGCGATGGATGGTCATCAAGAACGTGTTGGGGAAAGCATCTTCCTGTTTACTCCTAGTTCTGTGAAGGTAAGCAGCCTCTCAGGAATTCTTAAAGATGTACATAATGCAGAACCCCATGTACGTCGCTCCACTCCTGCACCTGAAGCTTGGGGGCAACAACCTAACATTGCCGCTCAGTAAGTTTAGGGAGTGTAATCAATTAATAGTATTATTAGAGAATGGAATCTAATAGTATTTGTCTCAGTATCATCGGTGGCGGGGTAATGGCAGAAGCTATATTATCCCGCCTTTTGGTGCAACAAGTTTTTAGCCCCCACACGGTATTAGTCAGTGAACCCAGAAAGTCAAGACGAGATTTTCTAACCCAGAAATATCAAGTTAAAGTTACCGCCGACAACCAAACTGCGATCTCCGCTGCTGAAATATTATTATTAGCAGTTAAGCCCCAGGTATTTAATTTAGTAGTTGCCGATATTACTCCCAATGTCAACAGCACCATCATTTCAATTTTGGCAGGAGTAACGATAGCTAAATTAGAACAGGCTTTTCCCCAACAGCCAGTAATTCGGGTTATGCCCAACACTCCTGCTACAGTTGGTGCAGGGATGACAGCGATCGCTCCAGGAACCTACGTGGAAGCAGAGCATCTCGAACAGGCGAAAAAAATATTTAATGCTGTTGGTGAAGTAGTAGAAGTAGCAGAATCTTCAATGGATGCCGTGACAGGATTATCAGGTTCAGGACCTGCTTTTGTGGCGTTAGCAATAGAGGCTTTAGCCGATGGTGGAGTAGCTTCAGGATTGCCTAGAGCGATCGCTCTTCAACTGGCAACCCAGACAGTATTAGGCACAGCAACTCTAGTTAAAGAGACAGGAATGCACCCAGGAGTGCTTAAGGATCAGGTAACAAGCCCTGGAGGGACAACGATCGCTGGAGTTGCTAAATTAGAAAGTGTCGGGTTTCGTTCGGCATTAATTGAGGCGGTGAAGACGGCGGTGGAGAGATCTAGAGAATTGGGTAAATAAAATTCATTTTATATCAATTTCTTGTTTATTAATTTTACATTAGGCGATCGCTTTAACTTTCCCAACCATTTCTCACTTTGTATCCTTCAAACCATCTTATAAATTAATTGTTCTGATAAATTATGAGTAATTAATGCTTGAGATCCTGTTGCTATGACTAGAGCTATATTTCATCCGCCAAAATTACGCCGAGAAGAATGCGAAGACGGTGAAAGATCAGCAACCTGGCTGGAGTTGTTTTTTGATCTAATCTTCGTTGTGGCGATCGCTCAATTAGCCCATAATTTTCAGCAAGACTTTAGTTTGATGGGGTTAGCTAAATTAGGCATATTATTTGTCCCTGTCTGGTGGTGCTGGGTTGGAGCCACTTTTTACGATACTCGCTTTGATAAT
>CALLPS010000243.1 GCA_938015355.1 uncultured Pleurocapsa sp. | reverse complement strand
ACGATTTTATTATGGGGAACAGAAGATCCTTGGGAGCCTATCGCCATGGGACAAAAGCTAGGAGAGATAACTACTGTAGATGAATTCATTCCTTTAGAAGGTTTGGGTCATTGTCCCCAAGATGAAGCCCCAGAAATAGTTAACCCCATATTACTTAATTGGATTCAACAACATCAATAAAAATAACATGCCGAACGGTAGTTAGATTTGCTTAAAAAACTTTACCTGTTTTAGCTAATTATAATTAATGTATTTTTCAAATAGAAATGATTTGAAAAATGTTTTATATCAGAATTTATCCTCAAGATTTTTATGGATAATCTACCTTTATTTATTAATCATTATCAAACTAAACTACAAATTAATAATATTTTTTTTGATGTATACTTTGTACTAATATTCACGCTTTTAGTTTTTCTAACCTTCCAAAAGTCTTCAAACGAACAACCACTCTCTTTTCTCCAAACTAATCAACTCAGAGGATTAGGAATAACTCTAATTATTCTTAATCATATCTGTTACTATACTGAGCCAGCTCCCTTTCTCTACGGGATTTGGGCAGAGGCGGGAATGATTGGAGTTGCCATATTTTTAATTCTCTCAGGCTATGGATTGTGTTGCTCTCTAGAGACTAAGGGAATTCAAAATTTTTTTACTAATCGAATCTTAAAAATATTAGTACCATTAGTTTTAGCATTATCATTATTGCAATTTATTTATCTTGTTTTAACTCCAGAAGGAGGACATGTGCTGCTGGCTTTGCCAAAAGTTTTATTCTCCATGTATAGTCTAGACAGAAAAACATGGTTTATAATTTTTATTTTATTTTGGTATTGCTTACTCTACCTAACTTATAAAATTAAGCTATCAAATCAACAAAAAATATTATTTTTACTAGGGGTATCTTGCATAATAATTTCTTTACCTCAAATCGAATTCTTAGCTAAAGGTAATGCTTTTAGTTTTCCTTTTGGATGTTGGCTCGGGTTAAATTCATCTTGGCTTAAAGCAAAAATAAATCAAATACTACGCCAACAAACAATTATCATAATTCTTTATTTAATAGGAAGTTTTTCGGCTTCTGTACTTCTAATTTTGCATGTAGGAAAATTTCAATATCATTCTGCTTATTCCATAATAGTAAAAGCAGGTCTTCTGGGCACAAGTATTTCTATAGCTTGTTTTTGCTATTTACTTTTTTTCAAAAAGGTTAAGTTTAATATCTCGTCAGAAGTAATTTGTTCTACAATAGTAATTGCTCTAATCTACCTCAACTGTACAAGTCAATTTTTTGAGCAAAATATCCTTGGAGAATTCAATATTTATTGGGGATTTGTTCGTAGTATTGCTAATGTTCTTTTTTCCTGTAATCTAATATTATTAGTTTCCTTAATAGGTAAATTTAAAGTTTATTCATTATTTCTCAACTCTCTGGGGAAAATTTCCTTTGAACTTTTCCTAATCCACAATACTTTTTTAGTTCATTTTGACTTCTTTTTATTTAGATTGCCTATAGTTATCGGTTTTATTATTTATTTTTTAATTGTTTGTTTGTTGAGTATTGCTTTTAAACAATTAAATCATATAATTATCAAACGATTTTTAGTAACATAAAATTCATTTAAAAATTATCTAGAGTCGATAATAACAGCTTTTTAATTCTGAGCTGATTTTGACTCCAAAATTACATTAGCTCCTCGTAGCGCGAAACATGCCAAAGCGACAAAGACCAGCCCCAAAAGCAAGGCGCATCAAAAGCAGGGTGGGAACTTCTCGCAAAGACTTAATCAAGCCAGAGAAACCAAATAATATTAATCCTTTTGGCTTGACTACGCCCTGCCAAATTGAATCTATCCAGGAGGGTAGAGTTTCTTGAGTCCAGTCGTCGGTGGCAACTTCTCCCTCCACTAAACCTGTTTTTCCTAATAGCTCAGAAAAACCTTCAATACTGGCAAATGCTGGATGTGACCATTGATCCAATAGTTGCTTCATCACTGGTTTTTCCCAGAAATTAAGGGGAATAAGGCGATCATCTCTTTGATTCCAGTCGGCAACCACTAAGATTCCCCCTGGCTTAAGTACTCGTAATAATTCCCTGGCAAAAACTGCCTTGTCAGGCATATGAGGCCCCGCCTCAACTGACCAAACCACATCAAAACTAGCGTCAGGAAAAGAAAGAGCCATGGCATCATCGACTTGGAATTTAGCATCCACTCCTTCAGGGGTTAATTCTTGAGCCCGTTTTACTTGTTGGGGACTAATAGTAACTCCTGTAACATCAAAATTATAGTCCTTGGCTAAGATGCGGCTGCTTCCGCCAACCCCACAACCAACATCTAATAATGTAGTACCAGCAGGTAAGTTTTCCAAGCCACCCCAGCGCACCATCTCGTGCACAAAGTCATATTTGGCAGTGATAAAGTCTATTGATTTAGGTGGTGAGCCATAATGTCCCAAATGGATATGTTCGCCCCAATAAAATTCTAAAATACCGTCTTCTGTCCATTCATCATAAGAATTAGCGACGGAATCAGAAGATTCATAATTGCGGGGGGTAATAAGATAGACGACGATGCCGATTAGCAGCAGGATTGAAAAAAACCCCAACACATAAAATAAGCTCATTAATAATGGATATTTAAAATATTATTACAGTTTTTTAATATAGCAATATTTGTCCTAAATTTTTTAACTTGCATGAAATACAAAAAAATACTTAAATAATATTCAAAATTAGAGTATGATTAATATGAATTTACTACCTTGTTATTTCTTCTTGAGTTAAAGACTCAGCACTAAATGCAAGAAAGTCAAAGAGATAAAACCCTTTCTCAGGTGCAGATGTAGCTTATATTTCCACTATGAGAATGCGTTATCACTGCTATTCGAGGACTTTCTCATTTATGCATTCTTTAACGCACTCGAATCCAAAGATTCAAAGCTCTTGCCCGCCGACAATTCTAGCTATTGAGAATGACGAAGACAACTTAGCTTATTTGGTTTATGCCTTAGATTTATTGGGCTATCACTGTATTCCAGCTCAAGATAGTATCACAGGGCTGAGGTTAGCACAAGAATATCAACCTGATTTGATTTTACTGGACATAAAAATACCTCAAGTAAGTGGCTTTGAATTAAAGAGAATATTACAGCTAGATTGGTTGACACGAAGAATCCCTGTAGTCGCGGTGACAGGCTTAGCCAGAGAAGAAGAAAGAAAACTTATCTTAGACGCTGGCTTTATAGATTATTTGCTTAAACCATATTTATTGGAGGATTTGGAACATATTGTTGGTTCTCGTATTTTAAATACTTCTTTTCGTTAACTGCTATCTACTTTTTCCTCTCTTATTCACAGAGATTCTAGAACGACGAACAAGGGGAGCATTGTCTAAAATAATGATCGCCCCTGCACAACCAGTCTCGATCGCCGTATCATAAAGACAATTGACCACATTTACCTGAAAAATTTCTTCGACTAACTCTTGTAATTTAGGCTTGATAGCCTCATCAATAAAACTACGTACCTGGGTTACCAGATTTGATGATTGAGCCTCCACTAGCAATTTCTCGATGGGGGTAATGACATCTTCTAAAGATATGACTAACTTGTTTCCCAGAAGATGGCAGTCTACTTTACTTGGCTGATGACCAAACTGACTACGATATAAGGCTCTAACTTTTTGGGAAATGTCTCTTTCTAATTGTCCAATCGTCGGATATGAATGGGAATTCAATTCAGTACTCATAACTCAATAATTCAAAGTTAACTAAATTTGATTAAATACCTCGCGTCGGCTTATAAGGCAAACCAATATGCAAGCCGTAAAATTCGATTTAGCTTTTTCAAACAGTGATTGAGTAGTATTTGAGTCTCAGCTACATAGTAAGTGAGTAAAGCTTATAATGCGTTCAAACAAGGCGTATTTTTTACTTACTCGTCGAACTGTATTTATAAATCATTGTAACAAAAAGTTAAAAAAATACAAACTTATGGTAGGTGTTGAAAACCAGACAGTTTGTTTCGGGATTTATCCTATTTTTAGACATTGACGATCTTCAGGCATTAATAATTAATTAAAAAAGTAACTATTATTTATTCCCTTTAAAATAGGCTTCCATGACCTGTCTAACCAGGGGAGCTGCGACAGATCCACCACCGCCACCAGAATGTTCTGCAAAAGCCACGACGACAATTTCTGGCTGCTTAAAGGGAGCATAAGCTCCAAACCAAGTATGGGAGTCTCCTGGAGGAGCTTCCGCTGTACCACTTTTTCCTGCTCCTGGAGGAGTATCAGGAGAATTTAACTTTGTTCCTGTCCCACCATTCACCACTGCTCTCAATCCTTGTTGAATAGTAGAGATCGTTGTCGGTTTAAGATTTAAACTAACCTTCTGATTTTGTTCAGTCTGGTTATCTGTTTTGACCAAATGAGGCTGCACCTTATAACCATTATTGGCAATCGCACTAAACATGACAGCTACTTGTAACGGTGTAGCGCTAGTAAAACCTTGACCAATGGACATATTTACCGTATCTCCTGTTGTCCAGCCCCAATTTCTAAAGTTGCGGCGTTTCCAAGCATCATCAGCAATTAACCCACCGATTTCTCCCTGTAATTCAATACCTGTAGGTTTACCAAAGCCATATAGTCTAGACCATTTAATTAGCTCTTCTCCCCCTACTCCCCGACCAATTTGACCAAAAAAGGTATTACTACTCCAAGCTAAAGCAGATACATATCCCATTCTGCCAAAGCCTTTTTTATTCCATTCGCCAAATCTAGTTCCACCAACGGATATATAAGGATAAGTACCTAAAACTGTATTCGGAGGATACTTCCCAGATTCCAATCCTGCGGTGGCGGTAACAATTTTAAAAGTCGAAGCGGGAGGAAAAGCCCGTAGCGCCATATTCAGAAATGGATTTCCTTGAGACTGTAATTCCTGCCAGATTTCTGGAGTAATAGTCGAGGAAAAAATATTAGGGTCAAAACTGGGATAACTAGCCATCGCTAATACTGAGCCATCATTGGGATCTAAAGCGACAATAGCACCTCTACTAGTTCCTAATGCCTTTTCTGCTGCTTGCTGCACCTCGGCATCAATAGTTAGAGTAATGGCATTACCCGTTGCGGCGGGATCTTCTCCCAAAAGACTAACTATGCGCCCTGCGCCATTAACCCCAAGCTTTAAACCACCCCACTCCCCTCGCAGTTGGGCTTCATAGGCAGATTCTATACCCATCTTACCCATGACATCTCCCAGACGATAGCCCTGAGACTTTCTCTGCTGTAATTCTTGCTGATTTAGCTCTCCCGTGTAACCCAAGATATGGGCAGCTAGTTCACCACGAGGATAATATCGTACTTTGCCAATATCAATTTCAACCCCTTCTAGCTGAGATTTATATTCTTCTAGGACTGTAATTTGTTCTGGAGTTAAATTACGAGCGATAGGAATTAAACTAGGGTAATTGTATCCTGCTTCCTCCACCTTCTGTTGGAGCTTTTCAGGCTCTATTTCCAGAATGCGGGCGATAATATTACGATTTTTTTGCCAATTCCGTTCTCTTTGGGCTTTGGGCCAGAGATAGGCAGAATAGGACTGACGATTGGTAGCGAGAAGTTTCCCGTTGCGGTCAAAGATACTCCCCCTGACTGGTGGCTTGGGAACGATACGGATGCGATTATTTTCTGCTTTTTGCTGATTAATATCTCCCTGATTTAACTGTAAATAACTTAAACGTAAGGCAATTCCTCCAAAAAAAATGAGACTAATTACAGTGGCAATTGGAATCGCCTGGAGTTGCCTACCAACAGTACGATTAGTTGAATCTTGCGATTTGTTTTTTAAGATAGAGCCCATAGTCAGTGATCAGCCACCAGAGATCAGTTATCAGCGTAATTTCAAGTTCTAAACTATTGCTTACAAAGTAAATTTAGTTCAATTGCCATTAAACCGTATCTATCTACTAGTAACCACATTTCTAGTATTCCCTGTCTCACCCTGATTAAGATCACTGGTATTTTTTTCGAAATCTTTTAGAAATCTGAACTTGAATTATAGGGAACTGCACTTAAATTACCCGAACCAGCGATCGCTAAAAAATCGACAGCTTCGCCAATGTGATAAGTTTCGAGATCTCGGGTTTGATCTTCTTCTACTTTAATCTGTACGCTAGAACTACCAAGATTATTATATCTTAATCCTGCGGAATCACTTCCTCTGAAACTAGACAGTGAGGCTAATAAGTTGGGAGTCTGGGAGAAGCTTTGTTGGAAGTCTATCGTATCCCAAGAATGGTCAATATTTTGTCCTGTACGTCCCGCTTCATACTCCAAGCCATCCCAGTCCCCACTTCCTGATTCTATGGCTAACCAACCCACAGTTTCTATTCCATGTCCTGAATATTTGAGTAATTCTTCTTCTTCCAGTGCTAAATCAAATCCAGCAATACTGGATGAATTTTGACGAGTACGGACAAACTGCTCATCATTATCGGTTTGAACCTGACTGAGAATTGCTGGAGTTTCTGAGAAATCACTATTAAAGTTAATACTTGACCATGATGAGGTTGTGGTGGAATTTGTATTGACGGTGCCCACTTCGAGAATACTACCGTCTGGTAATTTCCAGGCTCCTGCCTCTAACACAATGTAGCTTAAACGTTCTTTTTTATGTATTCCATCATCATTCACTCCTTCTTGGATATAAACCGAAAAGCTATCATCCTGAATATCCGTGATTCTGGCGATCGCAGGACTGCCCCCATTAAAAGATAAAGGAAGAGCAAAAACCACAGGATTGGTATAGGTATTATTTAATTGAATTGTCTGATTAACATGATTTAAATCAGAAATTTTGCCGATTTCTCCCATCTGTTGAGTAGTTTCAACCAAGAGGTTACTGGTATCTAAATCTAGTTTGATATTCTCTCCCGCAATGCTAACTTGATAGGAACTTCCTATTATCTGATTATTGTCAGAAAAGCTGACTTCATAAGTTCCTGCGTCCAAAGCCATTTGATAGCCACCAGAAGCCATAGTCATGGTCGTAAAGGAGCGATTATCAGACTGACGAACTGCTGTTACTTCTATTCCGCCTAAACCTTCTCCTACAGTATAGAAATCATCGTCTTGTACCAAATCATCAAAAGCTACCCCCGTCAAAAATATATCTGAGCCAGATTTGGCAAAATTCTCCGTCACCATGAGGGCGTTATAACCGTCAAAGTCTCCCGTC
>CALLPS010000242.1 GCA_938015355.1 uncultured Pleurocapsa sp. | reverse complement strand
ATGGTGAAGAAACACCAATGGCTGCTTCCCTCTGGAATAATCAGATGCTGATTGATATGGGTTTAGGAGGGCTAATGGAAGAAACTTGCGCCCAACCTGGTACCAAAATTGGTTTATTTAATACTCCAGATTTTCCTATTAGGAAGACCGAATCAGGAACAATAACCTTTATTGATGTTACTGAACTTGCTACTTTGCAATATGGCAGAATGACGCAACTAGCTAGCTATAACGATTATCGTGAAATATGCGGTTATCCACGGGTAACGGATTTTAATCAAATTACAGAAGATGAATATACCCAACAGAAATTAAAAGAATTATATGGTCATGTCGATAAAATTGAATTCTTTGTCGGGCTTTATGCGGAAGATGTACGACCCAATTCCGCCATTCCGTCCCTAGTCTCTAGGATAATTGGGATTGATGCTTTTTCCCAGGCATTAACTAATCCTTTACTATCGGACAAAATCTTCAATCCAGACACTTTTTCCGAAGTTGGGTGGGAAATTATTCAAAATACTAAAACTTTAAGTGATTTAGTTAATCGTAACGTTCCTGCTTCAGATCGTAAATATCAAGTTACTTTCAACAGACCTAAATATGACCATTGAAATAATCTAATTAGTCAATCAAAAAAAAGCTTAGGCGATCGCAATATTTTGCAAATTAAATTATTAATTCCGTGCAAAATTATATCTAATCAAATAAAAGATATGAAGCATAAATCCTGCGTTACCTTTTATTATTTGTTAGCTGAGAAATCTGGCAACAATTTCAGCATAATCCCGATTTTTTGGTAGGTAAAAATCGTCCCGAAACAATTAGTTAGTGGAGCCAAGCTCATGAATCTCTTTACAGAATATCCAGAAGCAAACGAGCAAAAATATTGCGATCGCACGGTAAAATTAGTGCAGCAGCAGATGGAATTGTTGTATGGAGATGCTAGCAAAGCTCCTGCCAAGCGAGATACCCACGCCAAAACCCATGGCTGCGTTCAAGGAATTTTAGAAATTTTTGATTTTGATCAAGCGGCAATTAAAGCAGAATTGGCACAAAAAACAGTTTTAACGGAGGCACAACTAGAGGCGATTTCTTTAAAACAGGGTTTATTAACTCAGGGGAAACAATACCCAGTTTGGATACGTTTTGCCAATGGTAGTACTCAAGTTAAAAATGACTACGAAGCCGACGCGCGATCGATGTCCGTTAAAGTAATGGGAGTAGAGGGCATAAGATTACCTGAAAGTCATGAGACACAGACTCAGGATATTATTACTCAAAATGCGGATATCTTCTTTATTAAAAGTATTAAAGATTACTACGGATTCTTTGCCTCTGTGGTGAAGTCGAGCAAGTCGCCTTTATTTAAGTTATTGCCTCTGTTGTGGTTACTTATCCATCCCAAGCAAAGATCGGCACTGAAAACAGTTACTAGTCGAGTACCCAAAAGCTTATTAACAGAGCACTATTGGAGTGGATCAGCTTCCGCATTGGGACTAAATCCAGATTTTGCCCCTGATCAACCAGGTTTAACCCCAGTTAGTTATCCTGCTGTGGTTAAATTTGGTTTTGCTCCCGTTTCTAGCCAAAAACCCTATAATAAGCTACCTGTTGAATCCAGAACAGAAAGTAATATTACACAAGCTAAAACCCTTGCCAAAGAGGGAAAGAGGGATAATTACTATCGAGAACAGTTAATTTCTGCTTTAGCTCAACCCGATGCTGAATACTGCTGGGATTTTGGGATTCAATTACAAACAACCCCTGAGATGTCTATTGATGATGTAACTGTTCCTTGGTTAGAAACAAAGTCCCCATTCATAACTGTAGGTCGTCTCACTGTTAAACATCAAAAGATTAATTTTGAATCACAATGTGACTTTTGTGAAAACTTACGTTTTGCTCCTTGGAATGGTCTCGCAGTTCATCGCCCTGTAGGAGCACTCAATCGTTTGCGAAGTATTGTGTATCCTATCGTTGGTAATTTTCGACATCAAAAACGTGGAGTTAATTATCAAGAGCCAACCGTCAAGTAGTGCAAATATCAATTGAAGATACGTAAGCAAAAACTGCCTCGTTTTGTGTTCGAGAATGGAGTAAGCAGAACGAATTTAACAAATTTTCTCAGTTTCTCATAGAAGTTGTTTCGTAGTTAACCCGAACTCAAATTAATTACGAATAATTACTGAATTATCGGATCTTGAGCATAATTTAAACGTA
The DNA here is from genome assembly GCA_938015355.1 of uncultured Pleurocapsa sp. Lineage (GTDB taxonomy): Bacteria > Cyanobacteriota > Cyanobacteriia > Cyanobacteriales > Xenococcaceae > Waterburya. Next base: position 2,405 of record CALLPS010000242.1, on the reverse strand, counting down.
TTTGTTCAAGTTGCCTAATTTTTTCGATCGCAGTTTGAATTTCCTGATAATAATATTCCATCAACTTAATATCTCTAGTCGGATCTAGATTCTCTAACTGCTGAGAACAGTATATCTGACGCTTTTGATAGTTCACCTGTTCTAAAGAGGCGATCGCTTCAGCCACCCGAACCTCTGCCCGAAAGACATCTTCTTGGGTTTTCTCGTCTAAATGAAACAGCTTGCTCACCCTCATCATCCCTTCAGGAAAACTGGGACTAAGATTATGAAGTCCACTTAGGAGAGGATTAGGATCACTGATTGATGGCGCTAGTATCTGAGCCTCTACGGAGAGGATCTGTTGCCAGAGAAACCGATGAGGGGCAACAGTAAATAACAAATCTTTTGTTTCTAACTGTTCGATAATTTCATGGCGATAGCGATGATGGTGAATATAGATGCGTAATAATAGAGCTTCTGCTTGTTCTAATAGTTCACTTTCTGGATCGGTAGGAATGATAAATGCTGGTTGAGAAACAGACTTGTTTTGTTGTCGTTGACCATGATTATTTTGATATCTCGGACGATTTGACTTAATTTGAGATTTAAGAGTAGCTAAATTTTGTAAGACCAATCGAGCATCCCCTAAACTCAACAATTCAGCACAGTGAGTAAGATAATGATTGCGTTGGTTAGCATCCTGTAGCTTATTGAGCAACTTAATTATCTCTGCTGCGACCTGTTGAAATTCATCCGCAGCCTTGAGATTTTTCCCAGATAATAAACGATTAATCAGCCAATCTAACCATAGAGGGGCATTTTCCAGAGCCTGATAATATATTACTGCTCCATCTTCGCGACTTTTAATAAATTCATCTGCATCCTTACCATCAGGAAGATTAAGAATACGTAGTTGTACCACCCCTCCATAAACTAGATCTTCTACTTCTTTAATTGCTCTTTCTGTAGCTTTATTTCCTGCATTATCCGCATCAAAATTAAGAATTACCTGCTTGGAAGGGGTAAACCGTAATAATTGCTTAAGTTGACTTTGAGTAAAGGCTGTACCGAGGGAAGCTACTACATTAGCAATTCCAGCCTCATGGAGAGCGATCGCATCAAAGTAGCCTTCTACCACTACAGCACAATCTGCTTGGCTAATATTGCTACGAGCTTTATCTAGAGCAAACAGAGTTTTACTTTTATCGAATAAAGGAGTCTCAGGAGAATTAAGATATTTCGGTTGATCTTCGTCTCTGAGGCTACGACTGCCAAAACCAATAATTCGACCCTGAAGATCCATGATCGGAATAATTAAGCGATCACGAAATACGTCATAATGTCCGCTACCTGTTTTCCGCGGTTTGATTAATCCTGCCTGTTCTATTAAATTAACAGGATAACGCTTTTGTTCGACTAAATACCGATAGAGAGTTTCCCACCCCACAGGAGCGTAACCAAGCTGAAAGTTTTTAATAGTAGCATCTTCGATGTTCCTTTGCTGCTGGAGATAATTTAATGCCACTTCTCCTTGAGACTGATAAAGAGCATGTTGGAAAAAGCTAGAAGTTACTGCCAAGATTTCGTATAGCTGTTCTTTTAGAGTTAGTTGGCGCTGAATTTCTTGCCTTTGCTCTGGTTCGACGGTTTTAACCTCTACCTGATAACGACGAGCTAAATCGAGAACTACTTCCGCAAAAGACTGCTTGCCAATTTCCATCAAAAACTTATAAGTATTGCCTCCCTCGCTGCAACCAAAGCAATAATATACTTGCTTGTCCTGACTTACGCTAAAACTGGGTGTCTTTTCGTTATGGAAAGGGCATAAGCCCAAAAAGTCTTTGCCTCGCTTACGGAGAACAATATGCTCGGAGATAACATCAACGATATCAACTCGCTGTTGTACTTCTTCAATGGTATCGGGATGAAGTCGGGGGACTTTCACTCTAATTATCTAGCCCAAACAATTTATCACTTATATCATAGTCAATTCTGAGTTCTGAATAGATAAACTAAGAAAAGCATAGTTTATAATTTAATGTCCTTAGATCAGGTCTAAAATAACCTGAGTTCGGATGGGAGCTCAACCCCTTATGTTCTAATAGCTTTAAAAACACTATTTTTTCGTTTAATTTTTTGATCGGACTTACCAAAGAACTAATCGAAAGCTTATAGCTTATAGCTTATAGCTACCCTAACCCATTAATTGTCTTAACCCGAACTGAGGTTACAAAAGATGTTTCAACTCTGGTTTATCTTGGAGTGATTTAACGACCTGTTTAATGTCTTGAGTATGATTTTTATCGACTACCAAAGTTACATTACCGTCGCGGACGATCACAATATCTTTTAAACCAATAGTGACAATTACCTCATCATCATCTCCCGTATAGATAATGGCATCTTGCGTATTTTTACCAATGTGA
>CALLPS010000241.1 GCA_938015355.1 uncultured Pleurocapsa sp. | reverse complement strand
AAAACAATTCGAGTTATCTCTCGACCCAGAAAGAGCGAAAGAGTATCATGATGAAACTTTACCCGCAGATATCTATAAAACAGCGGAATTCTGTTCCATGTGTGGCCCTAAATTCTGTCCCATGCAAACTAAAGTTGATGCCGATGCCTTGACTGAGTTAGAAAAATTCTTGGCGCAAGAACAAGAGAGAGAAACTGTTAAAAGTTAATTGATAATAAATAAGTAAATAGTTATCGATCAATTTGATTATTAGGGAGTAAGTAATATTTTAACTTGCTCCTTTTTTTATATCACTATTACTCGTGGCTCACTGTTGTGGCTATTTGCCAACATTTATAAACACCGACAATAAACATTCCTTCCGCAAAAATTTTAGCTGAATCTTCAATTACTTCTAGCCATTGTTGTATAACTGATGCGATCGCAATATCATCTACGACCATTGAGATAAATAGCTGATTATTGCTAACTATATCTAAAACCACCATTCCTGCCGTCAAGATAAATCCTAGCTTGAAAAAGATAAATGACCGCTGAAAAACTTTTATAGTTTGCCATTGAAAAGCAACATAAATTATAAATAAAATTAAATATCCTCCAACAATTAGATCATCAATCAAATCGCTTAAATCTGTTTGTTTTAATTGGAATAATTGGTGTATCCAATAATCCATCTGTTCGTGAATTCCCAGCAAATCATCTAAAGCTAAAAAAAATAATCCTATACTAATAGTTAACCAAAAAAAACCGCTCTTATTTATCTTTAATTGAGGAACAGATTTGACTATTTTAAAAATATTCCTCGATAAAATAGCAGCAATTAATAGCTGTAGAAAGGAAACCCATGTAATCAGACCTCCTCGATTAACTTCAGCGAAGTAGGTTTTTGGCGGTAAGTCTAAGGCAATTGCTCCTGTAATAGCTGCGATTACAGCTAAACTTTCACAGAAAAGAACTACAAATAAGATCTGTTTAACTGTATAGTTTGGCTTACATGGTAAAGCATGTTTATTCATTAAGACTAAGTTAATTAAAAGATTAATGTTCTAATAGACATCTTAGAGAGATGGCAGAATAAAGAGGCATAGAAGTAGTGCGATGAATTTAATAGCCATTTTCTAAACAATTGTTTATTATTATTTCTGATCACAGATTATGTCAAGAGAATATTGTTCAAATTTAATTCAACTTTCAGCAGAATATTATTTAAATAGTAATTCTAAAATTGGGTTGAGGTCAGGGTTTGTCGAAATAAGCAAAGATAAATTTATTGCAGTTGGATTTGAAAAAACAAAAGTAGCAAAAGATTGGGAGGGCACAGACTATTTCAATATTATTATTTTAACCAAAGCTGATGACCAACAGTATTATATTGGAAAAATAGAGCATCCAGCAGATATTTTTTCTCCCAAATATGTTAATGATGACATGAGAATTAATTGGGTCGAAGAAGCGATACAAGTGACGGATAATGAATTAATGAATGATTTGTATTGTTTAATAGACTCCCGCTCTGAATACACATTAACTATCCATGACAAACCTTACTCAATTTATGAAAAATATCTCTGTCACTCGATATCTGTGAGTTATGAAATCTGGGAAAATCATGATAAAAGTAAAATTGAAGTTTCACCTTTTTTGATAGTACGTTGTCAACTCTCATCAAAATATTTTGCCGAGGCTTTAGATTACTTACCGATGAAGATACTTGAATATCCAATTAATATCTACTCTTTATTCCAAACATCTGTTTTTCAATATCGTCCTTTTAAAATTTGGCATGGTAATCTAACTGTAGATGGTATAAAAGTTACCTTGGAATCAAAATAAATCTAGTAATTACGCTATTATACTAAATCTTAAATTATGTAATAAATATTCTCACTTATAAAGTTATTATTGTCTTTAAACTATCTCAAACAAGTGCTCATTATCTATTGCGGTATATTCTGCCTAAAGAGCGATCGCATTTTATCTCAACCACCAGATCAGCAGTTGTAGTTAAAGGCTTAATAAACAATTCTGGATGAAGTGCTTTCCAGAAGTATTCCACAAAGCGATCGATCTCCTCATCACTCATACCTGTTTTCCCTGTAGCAATCATCTGATGTTCAGCATCTTTGCGCCATTGCATACTGAGACGATAATCTTCGGGATATAAGACAACCAGACTATCTAACTTATCCCATAAAGGCACGTAAGTCTGCAAACGCTGATTACAATTCTTAGCGAACTGTTTATCCTCCGAAGTAATGATCGGTGTAGGGGGATTAACGAAAAAACTCTCTTCTATGGGTCTTACTCCGACAAACCAGCCTTCAAATAGTACAATATCTGGCTTGGGTATTATTATAGGGTCAATGCGATCGCCTGCACCTCCATATTTAGACTTATCAAAACGAGGGAAGGTAATATTTATAGTCGGATTAGTAGTCGGGTTGACTTCTGGATCTTTTAAGGGATCATCATCCAAACACCGTCTAATTATCTCCAATCCTAACTGGATATCATGAGTTCCTGGGGGTCCACGCCAGATCAGACGATGATCTTGGGCTAGCAAAGCTTGTCTTTCCTCATAAGTCAGGTATAAATCATCAATTGATAGAGTAGCGACAGAAATACCCCAATCATTAAGAATTAACTTGAGAATTTTACAGAGGGTACTTTTACCTGTTCCTTGACCCCCTAAAATTCCTGGAATTAGCGTCCGATCTAATTCTTGTCTTGCTGTAGCTAAATCAGATGCTAAAGGTAACCAGAGTCTTTCTAAATTGTCGAATATTCGATTGCGATCTTTGATGCCGATACTGTCACATAGGGCGATCACTTCAGACTGTAATTTAGATGAAATATGCATAATAATCAACAGGCATTGGTGGCAACTTAACGTTTTGTACCGTTTGTCAAAACAATTATCAATTAAAAATTATCAATTAACCTCCAGAATCGCGCAAGAGGCTTGTAATAAAGATGTTATCTGCACGTTTCTATTTTTTTTCTTCTTAAAAGAAGGGGCTTGTAACCTGAATTAATCAATTAAAAATTACCTCTTTTTAATTTTGAACTTTGAATGCGCGAATTCAAAAAATGGTCAACAGGTTGCTATTAACTCTTGTCGAGAATATTAGTTGTTTTCAATACCCAATGTGCTTCTGACTGCATTTCTAATAGCAAACGATGATATTGTACCAAGCTAGGACGATGACCAACACTAACAAAAGTGGTATTAGTATCTCGCAGATATTGATATAGGCTGGATTCATTCTTAATGTCGAGGGCGCTGGTAGCTTCATCGAGAACTACATAGCGAGGCTTATTAATTAAAATGCGAGCAAATGCCAGCCTTTGCTGTTCCCCCAGAGATAAGATTTCATCCCAATCCTTCTCTAAATCAAATCCCCCAGAACGTTCGGCTAAATCAGCTAAATTAACCGCTGCTAAAGCTTTGTCAAGCTGGTCATTAGATATATCTAAATCATCGTGAGGATAGATTAGCTGGTCACGGAGAGTCCCTAAGATCATATAGGGCTTTTGGGGCAGAAAGATCATTTCCGAGAGTTCTGGACGGTAAATTGCACCAGTTCCAGAGTTCCACAAGCCAGCGATCGCTCTGAGT
>CALLPS010000240.1 GCA_938015355.1 uncultured Pleurocapsa sp. | reverse complement strand
ATTAAGTGGTCGCCAAATAATCTTGTTGAACCTAGTTGTGAACTTTTTAGAATGTATTTTTTAGAGAGATTAAAGACAAGTGAATAACATATGGCGGTTTTCATATTAATGAGATACACATTGGTGGAGCCAGGGAATAGGTAATAGGGAATAGGGAATAGGGAATAGGGAATGGGGGTTTTCAGATTTTTGATTAAGTTTATATTTGTACCTCACTTATTTGAGAACCGCTATAGGACAATCCTAGATAATTTTTAGTTTTATAGATCGCATTAATAATAATTATGGTTAGAGATAATTATTTTAAAGTTGGCGGTAGTTTGCGTTACGGAGATCCAACTTATATTACAAGAAAAGCCGATCATGATATTTACCAGGCTTTAAAACAAAAAGAGTTTTGCTACGTCCTTAATTCTCGTCAAATGGGAAAATCTAGCCTGAGAGTTAGGACGATGAAAACATTGGCTAAAGAAGGTTTTAAATGCGTAGCAATTGACCTAGGTATCTTGGGGAGATTTACTAAAGCAGAACAGTGGTATGGTGGCTTAGTAGCAGAATTATGGCGTAAACTGCGCTTATCTACAGAAATAGATGACGATCTAAAGTGGTGGAAATCTCATTCGGAGTTATCGACCGTACAAAGGTTTAATAGATTTGTTGAAGATGTTTTACTGGTAAACTGTACCGCAGATATTATTATCTTTTTAGATGAGGTTGATAATATTATTAATCTCGACTTTTGTGATGAATTTTTGGCTTTAATTCGCTATTGTCACGAACAAAGAGTGGATTTTGATCACTATCAACGTTTAACCTTTTGCTTATTGGGAGTGGCTACGCCTTCTAGTTTAACAATCGACAAAAAATCAACTTCATTTAATATTGGCAAATCTATTCATTTAACAGGCTTTAGTCTGATCGAGGCGGAACCATTAAGCTTAGGATTTGTCGATAAATTTTCCCAGCCAGAAGCTATTTTAAAAGAAATTTTATATTGGACTGGAGGGCAACCTTTTTTAACTCAAAAACTTTGTTCTTTAATTGCAAAGTCTGATGCCACAGATACAATCAATATCTCTAACTTTATTCAACATAATCTGGTAGATAATTGGGAAATTAAAGACGAACCAGAACATTTCAAAACCATACGCGATCGCATACTATATAATCAGCAAAATAAAGCCAGACTTCTGACTCTTTATCAGCAGATATTAACCGAGGAAGGAATAGCTACTAATGATAATGAAGAACAAGTAGAATTACTTCTTAGTGGTTTAGTTAGTAGACAACAAGATCAATTAAAACAACAAGATCAATTAAAAGTTAATAACCCGATTTACGAACGAGTTTTTAATCCACAGTGGGTTACAAACCAACTATTTGCGATTAGTCCCTATCAAGATGCGATCGCAACTTGGCTAAAATCCGAACGGAAGGATGAATCTCGTTTATTACGGGGAAAAGCTTTGCTTGAAGGACAAAATTGGGCAAAAAAACATAGTGTTAGTGCGGTAGACATAGAGTTTTTGCAGCAAAGCGAATCTTTGGCATTTAAAGAACAAATGCAGGCAAAAAAAGCCCAGGAAACCGATTTGGCCAGAAAAAAATTAGCTCAAAAAAAACGTTTAGTTAGATGGCAAAGGTTATTTATTATCTTCTCCCTGGCAATGATTGGGGGATTTTATTTTAAATCTCGTCAAACAAATCTCAGCAACATTACTACTTTAGTGCAGTCTAGCAATGCTTTACTGGCTTCACAGCAAAAATTAGATGCCTTGGTTGCAGCCATCAAAGCCAAACAAAAACTAAATAAGTCTTTAGGAGTCAATCAAAACCTAACCCAGCAGGTTAATACAACCTTGCAACAGCTAACTTACACAATTAAAGAGAAAAATCGCCTTTTAGGACATGAGGATCGCCTTTATGGTGTGGCACTTTCAACTGATGGTAAGTTAATGGCAACCGCAGCTACAGATAATACCGTCAGGTTATGGAAAAAATCAACAACGGGTTGGCAAAGCGATCACACACTAACTGATCATAATGGTTGGGTAGTAGATATTGCCATTAGTCATGATCATCGTATTGCTTCTGCTAGTCGCGATCGCACTGTTAAACTATGGAATAGGGATGGTAAGCTACTGGCTACCCTCAAGCATTCTCAACCAGTAACTAGCGTGACAATTCAAGGTAATCAAATTGTTACGGGTAGTGAAAACGGTAATATTAGTATTTGGCAAGGGTCAAAACTAGTTAAAACCTTCACGGGACATACCGCAGCCGTAGAAGCAGTAATTATTACTCCAGACAATAAAATTATTTCTGGTAGTGAAGACAAGACAATTAAAATTTGGCAAGGAGAAAAATTAATTCAAACTCTTACGGGACATACAGAAGGAGTCCGTGCAGTTGCCATTACTCCAGACAATAAGATCGTCTCTGGCAGTCGAGATCGAACTTTGAAAATTTGGGACAGTGACGGCACCATAATTGCTACTCTAAAAGGACATATGGCACCCGTGTATAGCGTGGCGATAAACCCCGTCAACAATCAAATCGTCTCCGCTAGTGCGGATAAAACTCTCAAAATCTGGGATAGTAACGGGACTCAGATTGATACTTTAGCAGGACATACCAATCGCGTCTGGGATGTGGCATATACTCCTGATGGTAATGTAGTTTCGGCTAGCTGGGACAAAACCGTCAGAATTTGGCAGCCTAATAATAATTTAATCAAAATCTTGCCTGGTCATCAAGATGTCGCGATCGCTTTAGACTACGGTACAGATCTAATTGCCTCTACTAGCGATGACAAAACCGTCAAATTATGGAATCAAAAAGGCACTCCACTAAAAACCTTTCCTCAACATACTGCTGAAGTTTATGATGTCGCTATCGGGAATCAGCTTGTAGCCAGCGTTGGGGCAGATAAAACCCTGAGAATCTGGCAGATCAATAACAATAAGGTTAAAACTATTCAAGCCCATAACTCCCCTGTTTGGGCAGTAGATATTAATCCTGAAAATAATAAGATTGTCACCGCAGGCAATGATAATCTTATTAAAATCTGGGACATCGAGGGTAATTTACTCCATACCTTAAAAGGTCATAGCCAAAAAGTTTGGGATGTTGCTATTAGCAGTAATAATAAACATTTAGTTTCTGCAAGTGAAGATAATACCGTGAAAATATGGGACACGGAAGGCAATTTATTCCATACCTTGAAAGGACATCAAGATGCTGTTAGGACAGTTGCAATTAGCAACCGCGAAATTATTTCTGGTAGCGAAGATCGCACAATTAAAATATGGAATCTAGCAGGGAAACTAATAGATACCCTAGATTTACATAGTACCGCAATTAAAGCGATCGCCCTTAGTCCTAATCAAAAATATCTAGCTAGTGTCGATGATGATGGCAAAATAATTCTTTGGCAACGGCAAGATCAAACTTGGCAGCATTTACAAACCTTACAGGGGCATCCTAACTCTATTTGGTCAGTAGCCTTTAGTCCTGATAGCAAAACCCTAGCTACCGCAGGGGAAGATGCTAAAGTCATTCTTTGGAATCTAGACAATATTATTCAGTTAAATCCTCTCGAATATAGCTGTAACTGGATCGATGATTATTTACAATCTAGTGCTGCAATTGACCGAGGTGATATTTGCAATTAATTGCGCGATCTCTGTTATAACAAAGCTCTAAGCCTTTTAATTAATAGGAATTAATCCTCTTGATACATTTAAATAAACAGAAGGTTCATATTTAGTTCCGTTTATCATTTTATTTTTAGTTTTAATTTGAATTGAACAAGATTATTTATTTACTTGGCTATAATAATTTCCAACAGAAATAGAAATAGTTTGCTAAAGCAAAATTAACTTGAGTAAGATCTCTTTCAAATTCCATGGAGTAATAATTGCCAACAAATAACAAAATCAAATCTTGAAATGGAATTGAATTATTATTAACAGGCTTGATGTAGAGTTTATTTAATATATTTTGTAGCTTTGCTAAATTTAAGATCGGACTGCTAAAATTGCGATCGCTCGATAATTGATAATGATTGATATATTCAGTTAAGAAAATATGG
>CALLPS010000239.1 GCA_938015355.1 uncultured Pleurocapsa sp. | reverse complement strand
CCTTATCCCTTATCCCTTATCCCTTTCTTCGGTAACATCAGCCAAGAAATAAACATCCAAGCTAATATGGCATAGCTCATGAGTATTAATTCCAGCATGGAGCGAAATCCTGCAAACAATGCCATGGCGCAAAGACTATAGACAATGGCATTAGAGGACTGAGTGTTTCTAATCAGCAATTGACCCACCATTCGGGCTAATCCACCGTAAATTAAGCCACCAAAAAATACGCCAATCCACCCCGCGCAGATATACCAATCGCCAATGACGGAATAGCTATAAGAAATTCCTTCGACACCTAAAGCAGTGGGAAGATCAAACCCAGGATCTACGGGTTTATCAGGCCAAAAAACTCTAGGAATCGGACGGACAAGAGTAAAAATAATTTGCTGGTGAAAGACGTAAGGATAATGATTCGGCACCAGTGTAATGGTTTGTGCTAGACGAAGAAAGTTATCGTCAACGTGGAGATAGCTGTACTGAAATTCTTTGTCTCTCTGTAATGCTTCCTGAAATCCAGTGTTTCTAAATTCCAGCATCCATTGCATCATTCCTAAAATTAGAGCCACACTGACTACAGAAATGATAATTTGTTGGAGCTTAATCTTGTGCTGCTCTAATACCCAGCAAATAATTGCTGCACCTAAGACTACGCCAATGATGCGACGACCTCCAGATTGAGCGAGAAATGCGGTCATTATTCCCGATAGGGCGATCGCCATAACCACAGGAATAGTTATCCGACGACTCCTAATCGCCAACATTGTAGTTAAAGTCGGTAACAAATAGCCAAAGTAGTCTAAATGATCGATAAAGGAATTCCATCCCCCTAAATCTCCCCTTGCCCAAGGTGCTGACCAGCGATCGCTACCAAGATGGATAATCATTTCTACAGGATTAAAGTTACAGGGGTAGGCAAATTTGAGAATCGCTAGACCAAAAAATACCAGAATTAGTTTGAAAATAGTTCGAGGAGTTAAGGGATGATTGGCGGCATTAGCGAGAGGTTTAGGCAGAGATGGCGGACGCATCAAAACTGTTAACCAAACCGCTGAAGTAAATAGACCAATACTAAAAAAGGTTCCCGCAATACTAGAGGTATGTAAACTCTCTAGGGTATAAGCTTGTTGCAGTAAATCGAGTAATAGCCAGTAAATCGGGGAAAGAGCGAGTATATGCTCGATACGTAACAAAGTTCGGGGACTTCGCATGGTCGCAGCCAGAGGAGCGATCGCTAGTCCCAGAGTCATCGCTACTGCGCTGGGAAACAAGGCATCGGGAGTGGTGGTATTTTGTGGAATGATGAAGAGAGCAGAAAGAGTACCGATAATGGTACTTATTAACCCCAGAGTTGGGTATATTGGGTATTCTTGTTTAAGCCAAATGAAATCTATTTTGGGAGAGATTCTAGCAATGTCGGTGGGAATCATTAGGAGTAATGAGTTATCAGTAATGAGTAATGAGCAGGGAGTTAGTATTTATTAATATTTAGAGTGTTTAATTCTTGAGCTAATTTATTCAAACTATAGTGAGATAATATTTCAGTAGAATTGTGCGAAAAGTTGGATAGTTGCTGTGGATTATTTAAACAAAAGATTAGTGCTTCAGCGATCGCTTTCCCTGTAATATTTGGCAATATTAACCCATTGATTCTATCTTTGACCACCTCGCCACAAAATTGTGAAGTAATTAGTGGTAGTTTCCAAGATTGAGCTTCTAATTGAGTTAAGCCAAAACCATCGGAATGAGTAGGGAAAAGAAACACATCTGATTGTTGATAATAAAGACTAGTTTTATTACGAGAAACTGACCCGACCCATTTGATTCTGGAGTTCTTTTTCGCTTTTTTTGGTAGTTCTACTTCTATCTTTCCCACAAACCAGAATTCGATCGCTTTATTGCTTAATAAGTCTATTGCTTCTAAGATAGCGGCAATCCCTTTTCTTATAATCACTTGCCCCAAAAATAGAACTTTCAAGGGTCTTTGGGCAGAAAACTGAGATGGATAAGTTCGGTTGAATTTGAGGGCTATATCTGATGATTGATATGCTAGGGGAATGATTTTAAGTTTGTCACTAGAAATACCTATCTGTTGTAATGCTTGACTAGACCAGTGAGAGTTTACGATTATGCGATCAGCTAAAGTACATTCTTGTCGCCAATCTGTCCAATAGTAATGAGGGGCAGTTGAAATCTGCTTTTGTAAATTCTTGTGTTTTTGTGCTTCTTTAAAGATTTTTTTTTCTTCAATTACTCCTGGATCTATTTGACCTAATATTATATTCCATTCTCTTTTTTTAGCGTATCTAAATAACTTGAGAGCCGCATAACTATAGGCAAAAAGTGTGACCTTTTTGTCAGGTAAATTAGATTTTTTTAATATTTCTAATACTTTGTCTTGCCACCAATCATTACGAGCAATTATTAGTTCCCAGTCATAGATATGCTGATTTTTTTGTGCTAATTCCCAGGCTATCTGAGATTGGTTAAATGATTTAATTTTGGCATGGTTTAGTTCTGGATGATATCTCTGTCGTAGATTTGTAAAAAAGGGTTGAGGAAACCAATTGAGAAGATGATAATGATTAATCCAGGTATCTGTAATTAGTGTTTTTAACTGTCCTGCTTGATGTAAAGCTCTAGGAATAGCATAGTGTTCTCTAGCTCCTAGTTGACAGCAAACCCAAGTTGAATGATGATAATTCACTGTATAAGTAAGGAGTAAGGAGTAGTCGTAGAGACGTAGCATGCTACGTCTGTACAAGAGTTTAGAGTTTAATTAAGTTTAATTATTAGTAAGTTATGGCAATTCAATACTTATGAATTTACGGCGATATTTTAAATATTTGCTTAAAGCTTGGGCGGAAATGGGAGCGCGATCGCTTTGATATTTAAAGACTAATTTGGGGATTGCAACTATCCCAGCTAATATACCAGTAAATCTATTGTTTTTAATTAGCCAAATAATTCGATTTAGGCACTGATAAAAGCCTAACCACCATAAGCCTATAGGATATCTAAGATATGTCAAGAGTATCTGATTTGCAATAGTAGCCGAGGTAATTTGTGGTTGATTATGATGTTCTAAGTTGGTGTTATGAAACACTCTTAACCATGGGCTATTGATAATATTCCAGTTGAGATCAATTAAGCGTAAAGCTAAGTCTACTTCTTCCATACCATAGGCTAAAGGTAAAGCTACATAACCTGTAGTTTGTAGAAATATATCTCGTCGATAGGCACAACCACAACCAATGAAATTTGAGTTGATTGATGCAGTATATTTATCTGGTTTAATTGATTCTCCAATATGAAAAACTGCCGCATTAATTACGGCGGCACGGGGTAATTTTTTAAATAAGATATTCAGCTTTTCAAAATAGTCTTGATCGAGGGGATATGAATCATCATCAAAACTAGCAATAATATTATTTTTAGCGGCATTTATAATTTTATTTCTACCTCCACCAGGTCCAATTTTAGGTTTGCTGACAATAAGTTTAATCCCAGGATACTTTTCAGTGATAATTTTTTCAGTAGCGCGATCGCCATTATCTATATGAATGATAATTTCATCAGGTAGAGGATTGCATTTAAGTATTTTCTCTAAACTTATTAATAGTTTCTCAATCCGATTATAAGTAGGAATTCCGACAGTAATCTGGCACTTTTTCATAAAAATAATAGTACAAAATAAATTTATCACTCATTACTTTTTACTCATTACTCATTACTCATTACTCATTACTCCTTATTCATTACTCATTACTCATTACTTCTTACTCATTACTTCTTACTCATTACTTTTTACTCATTACTCATTACTCATTACTCATTACTCATTACTCATTACTCATTACTCATTACTCATTACTCATTACTCATTACTCATTACTCCTTATTCAATCAAGGTATACTTCCGATAAGCGAGAATTAGTATGTATCTTCTTAACAAGATAAGCTTGACTCAAAATAATCCAGAAAGCTATTAGATAAACAAAGCGTCTCAAAGTTAAATTCCAGTAAAAAGTTTCTCGATACATTTTCCAAGCATCCCTAATCTTTCCCTCCCTTAAATAAGCCAAACTTACTGGTCTAATATGGCGCATTAAAATTTCACGTCGTTCTAATTGTCGAATATTTCCTCCAGGATATAAACCAGCTTGTTCTTGTTGAATCATGTGCCAAGCACCCTCATATGTCTTTTGTTGATTCGCCACAGCACTTGAGGAATGTTGATAATATGCCAGAATATAAGGTGATTTAATTACTACAAAATGTCGAGCAGTTCCTAATTTTAACCAGAGATCAGAATCCTCACCATTAATCCACTTTGATGTATAGCCACCTACTTTTTTTAAGACTTTAGATTTAATAGCAACTGTACCTACTGCAAGCCATAAAGATTGATCACTAGAACTATAATAGTCACGAAAAGATTCTATTTCTAAGGTCTTGGATTTAACTTGATCAAGTTCTGCTTGATCTGAAAATGAAATTGCTGTTCCCGCCACAAAAGCGGGATAATTAAGTTTTAAAATTACATTTTTAAAAGTATTTAATGCCCAAGAGAAACAGAGATCATCGCTATCAAGAAAGAAAATATAATCACCTGTTGCTTGAGCAATTCCCAAATTTCTTGCTGCCCCTGGACCTTTATTTTCCTGATGTAAGATCGTAATGCGATCGCCATATTTTGCCAGACATTCTGTTATACCATCAGTCGAACCATCATCAACGACAATAATTTCAATCTCCTGATCAATTATTGATGCCAAAGTGCGATCGATTAAATGGGCACGATTATGAACAGGAATAATAGCGGAAAAAGATACCATGGCAAAATAAAAGTTTAAAAGTTTAAAAGTTTAAAAGTTTAATAAGCTACTCTAAAACTTGATTTTCTAAGACCAAATTCCTACAGTATGCATAACCTTTTTTAGGGTTCTTTTTGAAAAAGATTCTAGATGATTAGTTAGCTTGGTTTTATCTATTTGGTAATTATTTTTGTTGTCAAAATGTAATTCTTGACTATTAACTAATTTTTCTCGCCAATCCATTTCTACGGCATGTTCCCATCCCTCAAATCCTCTAGCACGACTTTCCCTTCTCGTATCCAATCTTTGTTGAATCTGAAATGGGGTTCTATATTTATAATGTTTATAAAGAATACGCTCCCGATTAACTACTCCCATATGTTTTGGCCAAGCAGCATGTTCATCATGCCAAACAACACCAGTTCGATGACGAAAAAATCTGGCTTCTGAGTTTTCGGCTTTATAGTGTTTTAACTGAGGTAAAAGCTGCGGAATTGGTAGAGTAAAATCCAAGGAGTTATGATCTTCATGAGTTAAATAATATTCGATCGCAATCCCCCAAACAACATGATATTGAGCCTTAACTCTAGCTAAAAAGTCACGGGGAGACTCAATATAAAATTCATCAGCATCTAAACGACACCACCAATCACCATCTTGTGCTTGATGTTTAAAAGCATTAAATACTTCTCCTCGTAAACATTCTTGAAAAACCTTATTATGTCTCTTCCAAGGAATAATCTTTTCACTTTGCATCCCTAAAACTTTTTCCCAAGTATCATCCGTACTCTCACCATCATAAACATAAATATAATCAGACCATTGAGCCGCCTGTTGGAGACAATGTTCAATAATATCTCCCTCGTTTTTAACAACACAAATCGAATGAATTTTAAAATTATCTTTCCGCTCTTTCATAATTATTTTTTACCTACTTACTAGATGGTGCTACCTACTAGATGGTGCTATTTATTAGATGGTGCTACCTGTTGCTTATTGCCAACTGACGTTTAAAATCTGCCAGTATTTCTGTCATTTCAAAACCCAAAAACTGGTACATCAAACGGTAAATTTCTGGGGCGCAGTCTCCTGAAGGAATAAAATTGCCATTGCAATTACGTATTTGTCTAATGATTTTGTTAGCCCATTGTTTATCCGAAAGCCAGATAATTCGCGCACATTCAAATCGAGCCTGGTTAATCTGGTATTGTCTTAAGGGGGTTAATTGTTTAATTTCATCTAAATATTGTTCTAGTTTATCAGTAATTTCTAATCGTCTACGGTAAGTTTCCGCTTTATTCTGTTTACATACGGTAGACTCACTCCACTGGCGATATACCGAACCTGCATACTCAAAATAGTTAAACTTTTTATCACCTTGTAATAGTCTCAAATATAATTCATGTTCCTGACAACAAGGTTGATTTTCTCGCCATCCTCCTACTTCAAGAATTGCTTGTTTGCGCCATAGAGGGCTACCTGTTTGAGGTAAGTACCATCTTGCTAGAAGTATCCAAGGATCATGAGGTTGAGGAATCGGTAATACTGCTTTATTTGTATTATCTCCCTGACTATAATGATGTTGAATAATACTGGGACTATAAACAATATCAGTATCAAAATTATGGTTAAGAAACTCGACTTGTTGTGCTACTTTATCAGGCAATAAATAATCATCAGCATCTAAATACTGTAACCACGATCCCTTACTTATTTCTAACAAACGATTACGAGTAATATTACCCCCACGATTTTCACTAGTTTCCCAATATATTTGCTGACTAAAGCTTTTAATAATCTCTAAACTGCGATCTGTTGAGCCATCATCAACTACGATTACTTCAATGTTTTTATAAGTTTGATTTAAGGCACTAGAAATACTTTGCTCAATCCATCTTTCAGCGTTATAACAAGGAATTAATATACTAACTATAGGATTCATGGGGAAAAGTAAGAAGTAAAGAGTAAAGAGTAAGAGGTAAAGAGTAATAAGTAAGAAGTAAGAAGTAAGAAGTAAGAGTGAATATGGAACAGCTTATGGGATGATTTTACAAATTATTCTGTCTGACTACTTAGGGGACTGATAACTGATAACTGATAACTAATAACTGTCCTTACCATGCCTTTTTTTACCCTCCATAAAAGAACGAGATTTGCGTTGCGTGCTATTTCGTTTGTTTTTAAACAGAATAGCAAAATAGATTATCGCCAAAACAGCTAAAATGTAGAAAACAAGATGGTTCATTTCAAGAATATTTTAAAACCACAAATTACCTTTTTATATCCGTATGGTAAAATGTTCTTTTCGTTGTTCTTTTCT
>CALLPS010000238.1 GCA_938015355.1 uncultured Pleurocapsa sp. | reverse complement strand
ATCACACTTAGAACCGTCTGAGATAAAGATTTCCGCAGCATCTATATCACAACCACGGGATTTAAAGTCATGTTGCGCAATTTTCTCTCTTAACCAAAGATATCCCTGTTCAGGTCCATAACCTTTAAAGGTAGCGCGATCTCCCATTTCCTTGGTCGCTGCTATAATCGCATCACGACAGGCAGCAGGTAAGGGTTCGGTGACATCTCCAATACCTAGCTTAATAATTGGTGCATCGGGATTGTCTGCTGCGAAAGCATTTACTCTGCGTGCAATTTCAGGGAACAAGTACCCTGCTGTTAATTTAAGATAATTATCGTTTATGGTTGCCATTGATTCTTTGCTACATACGCCACTTATCAAGCTTACTGTTATCTGGCAATTTTTTGTATAGCTAAAATTCAATAGCCTTTAGCTTTTAGTTTACGTATCTCGCTTAAACGTAAATTAACTTTTTTATTATAATTTTTATTGACCGCTTCTTCTTCGTCGCATCTGATAAACCATCTTCGGTAGCCAAACAGGAGCAGATAAAATTGCTAATATTAATGCTGGAATTGCCAATATCAACCAGACAATAAAAAAAAGATAAAATTGCCATTTACCTCTAGTTGCATATCCCATCAGTCTGCCCATAAAACCAAATTTATCCCAGGGTGGAATTGAATTTACATTTTGCAAAGCCGACTGCATCTTATTTAAACCATCATCAGACATTTGAGCAGCATGAGAAATATAAGAATATAAAGGATCATCCTCTGGGAGATCTAATTCTTTAGCTATTTTGAATGTTTCTTGCTGTGCCAAAAATCCCTCTTTAACTTTCCCGTTGAAGGGATATACAAAAGTAAGCTCGATTAAAGTATAAATTTGATATTTTTTATCGTCTGTTTCTCGATAAATATTTAAGGCTGTTTCATAGTTAGTCAAAGCTGATTTGTATTTTTTTAATTGAGCATAAGATTTTCCTCTTAAAAAGAAAGCATAACCATCTCCTTCATTATTTTGAATAATGTAATCTAAATTATCAATTGCTTCTTGATATTGCTGTTGTTCAATCTGCCCTTTAGCTTCTTGAATTAAACGATTATATTCTTCTTTAAAATCATTGTTTTGTTGTGTCATGACTTTTTAAACTTTGAAATATATTATGCAAAATATAATTTCTTATTCTATCTTATGGATAATGTGAAAAGAGTGATTTCAATTCAATAAAACCTAGCTGATCTTTCCCTCTTCTACTGCTAAGATTTGAGAATCTTTGATCCAGTCGTGATTAAAAGTGTCGATGTAAGCAGTGGTAATAATTATCTGAAAGCGATCGCAAATTAATCCTGTTAAGCGTAAATTAATCTTCCTTTTGGCTTAGGAATTGATCGACCAAGTTCAGTTCAGGACTTACTTTAGTTTTTCCAGTTTTCAACTTCTAATTCTGCAATATTCTCAAAATGCTTAATGTTACTTGTAACCACAGTAAGATCATGATGAAATGCGATCGCGCCAATCATTAAATCAGCAGTACCAATAGTCAAGCCATTACTCATTAGATTATGTTTTATCTTGGCAGCAACTTTAATAACTTCAGTATCAAAAGATAAGTCTCCCACTTCTGAATAAAGAAGCTCTAAAGGCTTTTCCAACTTAGGGCGCAATTCTGGTTTCTTAACCAGCCCGTATTCAATCTCAAACTTAGTCACAGAAGTAATATAAATCCAAGTTTTGGAAATTGTACTTAGTTTTTCTCTTATTTGGAAATCACCTCTAAGATAGTCATAAACAACAGTAGTATCGAGAACGTACATTAAAGCACATCCTCTCTCATCGCTAAAAGTCCTTCGTCTAAACTTCCTGCTTCAAATTCTGGCACTCCTTGCCAATCGAGAATATCGGGATGCCAAGCTGATTTATCTTCTTTTTCAGTTAAGGTTTTTTCAATTGCTTCCACAATAAATCTATTCTTAGATACTTTACTATGCTTTAAATATGTATTCAGGCGATCGCTTAACTCTTTCGGAATACGTACTGATGTGTTAATGAATTGTCTGGTATGTTTTGCCTTGATTGTACCAGAATCAACTTAATAAAACCTCGCTAATCTTTCCCGCTTCTATTGCCAAAATTTGAGAATCTTTGATCCAGTCGTGATTAAAAGTGTCGATGTGGGTAGTGGTAATTATCGTCTGGAAGCGATCGCCAATTACTTCTAAAAGCTGTTTCTGTCGATTTGGATCTAGTTCGGCTAAGACATCATCTAACAACAACAAAGGTGGTTCTCCCACTACTTCTTCAATTAGTTTTAATTCCGCCAATTTCAAGGCTAGTACTAAAGTGCGCTGTTGCCCCTGAGAGCCATAATAACGAGCAGGAGTTTGATTGATCGTAAATTCAATCTCATCTCGGTGAGTTCCCACAACGGTTTTGCCCTGGTATTGTTCTACCATCCGTCGCTCTTTAATCTTCTCTAAAAAAGCTTGCTGTACCTTAACAGGATCATCTTCTTTCCATGCCACATTAGGAAGATAGTTAATCTGAAGCTGTTCATCCCCACTAATGCGCTTATGCCAAGATTCCGCAATCGGAGCAAGTCGATTAATTACTCTGGCGCGTCGGCGCGTTACCCTAGAGCCTGCGGCTGCTAGCTGTTCATCCCATAACTTTAGCTGTGGCTCGTAATCACCAATGAATTCTGAAGACTCATGATCTTTCCTCGCAGCACGAATCTTCTTGAGTAAAGCATTGCGCTGTTTTAACACCTGATTATACTGCTGCAACATGCTGGAGTATACAGGCTCTAACTGGATTAATAAACCATCAATCCAACTTCGTCGAGAATCTGGTGCACCTCTAACCAAATCTAAATCGAGACTGGAAAACTGTACCGCATTGAGTACCCCCAAAAAATCAAGCTGACGACGCAACGTTTCCCTATTTACCGCTACAGTACGCCCACCCTGCTTACGAAACACCATACTGAGTTCACTAGTGCCATAAGCCCGTTCAACAGTGGCTTCAACTTGCCCTGCTTTGGCAGAATCCAAGACCAATTCACGATCGCGCGTAGCACGATGACTCTTAAGACTTGCCAGTAATTCTACTGCTTCTAATAGATTGGACTTTCCTTGGGCATTATTACCTACTAAAATCGTCTTCTTTGCCGTAAATTCTATCTGGCGATCGACATAATTCCGAAATGAACGTAAACGCAAGCTTTTTAAGTACATTTATCGACAAAGATGAGAAATAGATTATCAGTTACTAGCTATCAAGTTATCAAGTTATCAATCAATAACTCAGAGAATAGCAGACTTACTCTTTCCTCATCCTTTATCCTTTATCCTTGAGACAATTCTGGCTGTTCTATTTGAGCTAATTTTTCTTTGTCCTTACGACGTTTTTTCGCATAGAGCTGGATCGTTGCCACCATGGTTATTACTAAGCCTGCGACTAACCAAGTCGTTGTATCCAAAGGCAAGCTATTTTTAAATACTGCCAGTAGTACAATTAACACTAATAAAATTGTCGGTGCTTCATTTAGTGCCCGAAACTGCTGTCCAGTTAAGTTGCATTCCCCCGCAGCCAACTTCTTCATAATGCTGTTGCAAAAAAAATGATAGCCAATCAGCAAGAGCACAAAAGCTAATTTGATATGCAGCCAGGTAGATTTCATGATTTCTGGTTCAGTTGAAATCAAGCCAATCGCCATCGCTACAGTTAAAATCATCCCTGGAGTAGTAATGATGCTGTAGAGACGTTTCTCCATTATTTCATATTGCTTTTTCAGGATGCTACTAGCAGGCTCAGGTTCTTGTTCTGCCTCTGCATGATAAACAAATAATCGTACCAAATAAAATAAACCTGCAAACCAGACCACAATGCCAATGAGGTGGAATGCCTTAAACCAGTAGTAAGCCATAAAACAATATTTTGCTCAAAAATTTCTTCCCTATCTATGTGAGTGTATATTTTCTAGCAACCCACATCACAAATACGCAATAAAATTTTAAGGACTTGCCGAGTTCCCTAAATAAATTATAAAAATAATAAATGAGGGTGTTGCTGAATCAAGGTATATCTCAGGGGTACAATATGGCAATTATTAAAAAGCTAAAAGCTAAAAGCTGATAGCTAAGAGCTACGAACAGATTACCTTTCGGTTTTATACTTCAAATCAGCAACGCTTAAATGAGATAACGGGACTGGCCAGATTTGAACTGGCGACCTAGCGCTTCAGATTGGTGTGAGTTTCCCCACTCTCTGGACTATCCCTTCACCTTAGGCAAGATACCTTTAGGTGGTGGCCGTTATGTTGCAGACAGTTTAGTGGTTGATTAGACCTGGAATAAACGATGTCCCGATTTTATACCTGCAACCAGTCTCTGCACCTTCTCTACCAGGAACTATAGAGCTTGGCTCAAGATTACCTTAATTACTATTAGCTAATTGCTATTGGCAACCTTAGGCTTCCTTGAATTTGACCACATTCATCAATGAAGTTTCCCCCATGATGCCCGATGTTTCAGGAGGCGCTTGCTCTATCCTACTGAGCCACAGCCCCTTGCTTATCTCAAAGCCGATCACCATCAAGATAAACCAACTCCACTAAGGCAAAGTAACCCAAGCTATTTTTGTATATAAAACTTTACTTGATTAATAAATATTGCAACATCGATTCATAATTCTGTTATGTAAAGAAATAAATTCTATTATCGATTCAGGCAAATATTTAGAAATTCAGGAGAAATCGATTTTGACTTACTTAACTTTATTAGCTGCTACCACTCCCATCACTGTGTCTTGGAGTCCTAAAGTAGCGATTGTGATGATTGCTTGTAATATTGTGGCGATCGCTTTTGGTAAATTTACTATTAAAAACCAGAGTGCTGGCCCTGCTTTGCCTTCCTCCCCTATGTTTGGTGGCATGGGATTTCCTGCGTTACTTGGTACTACTAGTCTAGGGCATGTTTTGGGTGCGGGGGTAATCCTTGGACTAGCTAATGCTGGTGCATTGTAGATCTCTACAATTTTTATGATTAAGAAGGATTAGTTATTTTGCCAAAAGTTAAGAATAGCTAATCCTTCCCACCCACAGATAATCCCATCTGGGTTCATCTGCGTATAATCCAAGTCAACCCCGACAAAAATACCAACCCCATTACCCCTGCAATGGGATTCCCATCAATCCCCGTAACCCAAGCAGGGACTAGATTTGTATATTCAATCAACTGACCAACATTAACGATATAATAGCCCCAAACTAAACCTGCGTGGATTCCTATCGGCATCCCTAAGCGATCGCCATATTTGTATTTAGCCAACAATAAAGCGATCCCCAGCAATACTAAAGCAGGAAAAGTTATGGCAATTCTGATAATCTCCTCAATTGGTCGGAAAAAATGAGCGATCGCATAAACTAGAGCAGTAACCCCAATACAAGTCTTTTTACCGTAGTCTCGTTGCAATTCATCTAGTAACCAACCACGAAACAGTAATTCTTCTGCCAAGGCTATTCCAAAGGCACTGAACAAGCCTTCAATCGTAATTCGGATTAGGTTAGTCCCAGGATTGACAACCTCAATCCAGCCAAAAAGTGCTTCGGTAATAAATAAGCCCAGGCACACCCAAAAGCCAATTGCTAAACCTTGGAAAAATTCTCGGGCATTTCTCTGGCTTCTGACTAAACCATAGCGGGCAAATATATTCGATTCATCATGGACAACTCTGCCCCAAAATTGCCAGCAAAACAACAATTCGATAAACAGCAACGCCATCGTCAAAATACTGGCAAGATTGGGATCTGCCCGTAATAGCCAGTAAATCGGTAATGCTAAGGGTAGCCATAAAATAACCAAAGCACCGCTAAAGATGAATAACCTTATTGGTGCTGAAAATTTCGCTATTCTTTTGAGATGAGAAGTATAGGGCAATTGATTATCAAGGCGTATTTAATCGTCAGCCTCGATAGTACTCGTCAAACCATGATTGCACAAGGTTTCTGCATAAAATTCCGCTGGTTCTAAAGCACAGGTAATTACCAAACCAACTCCGCTATTATGAGTTTCCATCATAATATTAACTGCCTGTGGCTGAGTCATGCCGCCGATGGTTTGCATTAAAACCTGAACCACATACTCCATCGAGTTAAAATCATCGTTATGGAGTAAAACTTTATAGCGAGGTGCATTTTTACGCACCGTGGAAGTTGAACTTTTATCTTTTACAGAAGTTCCTAAAGACACAACTATATTCTCCTTTAAAATTTTCTTTACTTTTGCAGAATCCTATCCCATGTAGTTATTTGGGGATTTTCAGGTTAAAGCGATCGCTCTTTTCTTGAGCTTGAACTATTTTCAGCTTGACAATCAAGCCGATCTATCTTTTTCAGATTACTTTGAAAAACACTGTGTTCTAAATTGATTTTTAAAAACTGATCTTAAAAAATTTGAACCACATACATATATTAACTGAACCTATTGATTAGTTTCCAGTTCCAAATGATCACACATCCTCAAATCAATGATTAAAATTACTTATCAATGAAATATCTTTAACTGAGACAAACTGCACCATAAAGAAGTTAACATAAATTAACAATATAAGATTTTCAGTTGAACAATGCCAACAACTTCCCTTCCAATCATGGAATCTATCCCTGGCACGTATTGGCAGTGGCGAGGTAACTCTATTTACTATGTCTGTGCAGGGAATAAGCAATCTGCCAAACCTCCTCTACTATTAGTCCATGGTTTTGGCGCATCTACCGACCATTGGCGTAAAAATATTGCCCAGTTACAAGAAGAATTTCAGGTTTGGGCGATCGATCTTTTGGGTTTTGGACGTTCAGCCAAACCGAAACAAGAGTACAGCGGAAATCTGTGGCAAGAACAACTCAATGATTTTATTACCGAAGTGATTAAACAGCCTGCCGTAATAGCAGGAAACTCCCTTGGTGGTTATGCTTCCTTGTGTGTAGCTGCCGAATATCCCCAATCTACAGCAGGTTTAATTTTACTCAATAGTGCAGGCCCTTTCTCTGATACAGAGGAGAATTCGTCAGCCAAATCTGGTTCAAATCCCTTTGGCAAGATGATCCGCTCAATTCTTTTGCAACCTTGGGCGAGTTTTTGGCTATTTCAATATGTCCGCCGTCGCTCTATAATTCGGAAGACCCTAAATAAAGTTTATTTTGATCCCGATACTGTAACCGAGCAATTAGTTGAAGATATCTACCGTCCTTCCTGTGACTCAGGGGCAGCAGAGGTATTTAACGCCGTTTTTAAGACTCCTCAAGGAGAAAAAGTGGATGTGTTGTTACAAAAAATGCAATGTCCCCTGCTAATTTTGTGGGGGGAGAAAGATCCTTGGATTAATGCTAGAGACAGGGGGATCAAGTTTCGCCAGTACTATTCCCAACTGACGGAACATTATCTAGAGGCTGGTCATTGTCCCCACGATGAAGTTCCAGAACAGGTTAATGCTCTAATGACAGACTGGGTTTTATCCCTCAGTGAGCTACAATCTTAATTGCTGTCTTCTTAATAATTTGTTACAAGGTAAGAGTAACTCAACCTATAGCTTTATGTTTGGTGGATTTGTTGGATTTGGTAATAATAAAGGCGGAGATTGGGGTGAAAACCTGATCAATACTGTCGCAAGCAACACAATCCGTCACTTATTTACTCGTAGTGATTCGGTTGAAGTAGCGGTAAAATGTAACCCCTCTAGTAAGTTACTCCAGGGAACTATTGACAGTTTCAAGATGAATGGTCGCGGTTTAGTGATTCGCAAACAATTTCGCACCGAAGAAATGTCTTTTGAAACTGATGCGGTAGCAATAGATTTTGGTTCAGCGGTTCAAGGCAAAATCGCCCTTAAACAGCCGACTCAGGCGATCGCTCAAGTGAAATTGTCTCAAGATGATATTAACAAGTCATTTGAGGCTGATTTAGTGCGGAA
>CALLPS010000237.1 GCA_938015355.1 uncultured Pleurocapsa sp. | reverse complement strand
ACCATGATCAGGGATACTTAGAATAGTTTTCCTTTGTTGGTGGTGCATATAATTTAGAAGCTACTAGAGTTAGCAAACATCGACTTAAATTATTTATACTTTCAAAAACATATCCATCATGAGCCTTTGCTCACAGAATATTTGCTCACAAAATAATTTAGCAACGCCTCACAGCGGTTATCATTGGAATCAAGTTACTCCTCGCTATTTTGAAGGTTGGTATTTTCGTCTCACGTTACCTGAGATCAATCAAACTTTTGCCTTCATGTATTCCCTGGAAGATCCTTTGGGTAACGAGCCTAATAGTGGGGGCGCTGTGCAAATTTTAGGTATTGATGAAGCTTACCTGATTCGCACTTTTCCTAACGTACAAAAGTTTTTCGCTGATCAGAATGATTTAGCTTTTGGACATTGGCATAAAACTAATCTGACATCGAAAGCCAAATTATTATCTCCTGCTGAGTTTCGTAAAGATATTACTGAAGGATATCAAGCAACAGCTCAACTTAATCAAGGGAGTATCTATGATCCAGTGCGAAACGAATATTGTCGCTGGGAATATCAGATCAAACCTATCTACGGTTGGGGAAATTCACAACAACCTCAGCAATCATCCGCAGGCTGGTTATCTTTTTTGCCTATATTTGAACCTGGATGGCAAATTACCATGGCTCATGGTTTAGCTACAGGATGGATCGAATGGCATGGTCAAAAATATCAATTCACTAATGCACCCGCCTATAGTGAAAAAAATTGGGGTAGCTCTTTTCCTGAAAAGTGGTTTTGGCTTAACTGTAATAGTTTTAATCAAGAAGCCGATTTAGCCGTAACTGCGGGGGGAGGGATTAGGCAGGTATTATGGTGGCAAGAAGAAGTTGCTTTAATTGGCATTCATTATCAAGGGAAATTCTATGAGTTTGCCCCCTGGAATTCTCAGGTAAATTGGCAAGTCGAACCTTGGGGAAGCTGGAAATTGCATGGAGAATCTACTAACTATAAAGTAACTCTAACAGGGGAAACGAACTTACCTGGTACTTATGTGCGTACCCCAACAGCAAAAGGTTTAGTCTTTAACTGTCGAGATACAACTCAAGGAAGACTGAGTTTAGCGCTCCATGATTGTCAAGGCAAAACTATTGTTGAAGCCCATAGTAATTTAGCAGGTTTGGAAGTTGGTAGTGCATCAAATAGTTCTTTTTTACGCGATCGCACTTCCCAAATCAAGAGAAACTGCGGTTAATTCTCTCAAAATACAGCAAAAATTACTGGAGTTCACGCGTCTATTCAAGATGAAAATACATAGACATTAGGTTTTTGTACTTATTTATAGTTCAGCCGATAGTACTAATCGATGTTGTACACAAAAAAAGCTTTTTGTTGCTACCCCTCTTTTTGCGATACACTGCAATTTTACTGGTTATTTATTAAATAAGCAAAAAACTGTATGAGTACTGGTATTGTTAAATTTTTCAATGAAGATAAAGGTTTTGGTTTCATTCTTCAAGATGATGGAGGCAAAGATCTGTTTGTTCATGCTTCTGAAATTCAGGGCGATCGCGACACCACTCTCAATGAGGGTCAGAAAGTAGAATATGAAGTCGGACAGGGTAAGAAAGGCCCCTGTGCAACCAACGTTATTCCAATGTGATCGTTAATTGCTCATTATAAGTTAACAGGTCAACTTATTAAACTGCTGACTTGTTAACTATAAGGATGTGGCTTTAGCCGATCCTGAAACATCTACTTAGAATCCGCCTCTATTTATAGGGCGGAGTCGTCAACCCTATCTAACTATTTTTGATAAATGGTATTATCTCCTGTCTCCTGACTTCTGCTTTGTCCGAAGGGGTAAACCATCCTTTATATTTGGCTGCGGTTAGTAAGACCAAGAGTAAATCTAAAGCAACAAAGCTAGCAACAATAATTTCAGATCCGCCATCAGCAAAGCCATAGCTATGTAGACCAATACCGAGGACGAAGTTAACTCCATACCAAGCCATTAGAACAGCATTAAAGGCAACGACGCTCGTAATCGCCATGCCAAAATCGGCAAGCCAACCAACTAAGCGACCATGTAGCGGGACAACATAACACATCAAGGCAATCAAAGCCCAAGTTTCTTTTGGGTCCCAACCCCAAAATCGTCCCCAAGAAAAATGTGCCCAAATTCCTCCCAAAATAATTCCCGTCGTTAATAATAAGACTCCTGCTTGTAATACTCCATAGTTCCATTTAGATAGACTACGAATTTTCGCGGTAGCTTGGGGTGCAAATAGATAGTGCCCTAAAATGATATGACCTAATCCATAGGCTAGGGCAAAGCTGGCATAACTTAAGGTAATAGTCGGTACGTGAACGCTTAACCAAAAATTGTCTCTTAATACTGGGACAAGAGGTGTAATGGTGGGATCTAGTACCGCAGGTAAACTATCGGCGAGAATTAAACACAATATGGATAAGGGTGCAGCAGCTAGAAGATAATATTTTGCCTGATAGATCAACTCAAACAATAGAGCGATCGCTACAATACCAAAACTCACCCAAATCACCGACTCGTACATATTGGTGACGGGGGGTCTACCAGCAATTTGCATTCTTTGCATAAATCCAGAGGCATGAATGATTAATCCTGCGCTAAAGATTCCCACCACACTCCAGTAAAAGTCAAAAGATTTGAACCAGAGTACGGCTAACATGCCGATAAATCCTAGTCCGTAAATCATCCAGGCGTTAGCGAAAAAGTGTAGACGATAAAACCTGACTTCTTTTTGTACAGTAGCCTTGGGAGGATAGACTTGGGGGCTAAGGTTAGCTAAGTCTGTCCGTAGTTGACTGGCAATTTTTTCTAGGTTAGCTGATGCTTCGGGACGATCGCGATATGTTTGTTTTAACTCTAGATAGTCTTGCTTAATTGTTTCCGCAGCAGATAAGGAGTAGTAGTCTTCGGTATCATTGATCTCTAGCCATTTCCCTTTTATATCGTTGGGGTGGGGTACCAGGGGCAAGCGATCGCTACTAACGGTGGCAACAGTTAAAGCTAACCGATCTGCAATAGTTAAAGCTTCTCGTTCATCTCTAGTCAGTTCAATATCTTCTGCTTGTTTTTCTTTGGCAGCCAGGATAGTTGAACTTAAGGACGATTGCATTAGTTCGGCAAAGGTAAAGTATTTACGCTCTAAATCAAGTCCTAGCTGTGCTTTTAAAGGACGATAATTAAATAAAATCAGGGGTTCTTGGTTCCAGTCGCGACTATTAAACCACAATGATAAGTAGGTTTGTAAATAATCTAGCTTTTCCCCAGTTGCTGTTTGATATTTGGCTTTACCATGAATTTGAATCACGGTTTCCCTCGCGACAGTATCCAGGGGTTTCTTTCTACCGTCTAACTGTACAGGGATCTCTTTTACTGAGGCTAAGGGTGATGGTTGGAATTGATTAAAGGGAATGATAAAAATAATAATCCCCAGTACTAAGCCGAGCAAAAATTTAACTGGTTTCATGGTTTTGTTTTAATGGCAAATATTAAGTTTGATCAGAGCGATCGCACTTTAAAGATCTTTTTTTAGATATTTTTGAAGATATTTAAGGTATCCGAGTTAATTCTTTAGTCGGCAGCTTGTCGGCAGTATTTTCTTCGGTGGCGATCGCTAATTCTTTGGTGGCAGATTGCTGGCGGAGTTTGCGGGTTAAGGCGGGGGCATAGAACATTACGGCAATGCCCAAGATGACTAATGCAGAACCAATCCAGGTTAAGGCTGTTATCCAAACAGGTTCTCGTTTAACCTGTAAAGTTGACTGTTGTAAATCCCCAGGATTCCAAGAGGCTTGGGCAATCTTCCAACCTCGATACCATGTGGGATGGTTCATCCAGACTTTTCGCTGTTCAATATTGTTGTTTTGGCTGTCTTCGATGCGGATCTTGCTTGTCCACATGGCAACGGATTCTGAACCTTCATTGCGATCCACGATAAAGTCTTCTAACTTAATCCCGAAGGGAATAGGGAATAGCTTGGGGCTAAAACTAGCATAGATTTTGCGATCGCCTTCTTCGATGACACTTGCTTGTCCCCAGGGTAGCCAAGTTTCTTGTCCTGATTGGGTTTTAACCAGTAGTGCGGGCACACCCTCTTGCTCATTAATCCCAGGAATAATTTTTCTTTGTATTTGAGCGTGGGGGAGATACTCCTCTAGGGTAATTTTAAAATCAGCCCAGCCAGGAATGATGGTTTGTCCCGATGTTAAAGTACCTGATTTGAATTGAGTAGAAGATTTAGCAGCGTAATAAAGTTGCTCGTCTTCTGTGGTAATGACTTTGAAGTAGTCGGTTTCTTCTGGGGGTTGAACCTGATAAGCGAGAGTGAGGTTATCAATTGATTCCCCTGAGATTAGAGTATGTACTGGCGGAAAATCGGCTTTGCCAAAAACAAACCAATTCTCTGTTCCCTTGGGGGAAGTTACTGTGAGGGTGATTACTGGATTATTAAAGTCTTCTGAGGCACTAATGGGTTGCTGATTGCGATCAAGACGAAAGTCTGGATAAAAGCCAGTAATGGCGATTTTAAGCTCTCCCAGGCGCAAGGTTTTAGATTTATTTGCTTTAACATCAACGGTACGCTTTTTGCTTGCGGTAGCAATTTCTAACTCTCCCCAGGGATGCCCTTTACTTGTCTGGGGATGTAACAGACGATTTAATTCCTGTTCACTGTCAGCTTGAACCAGTTCTAATACCGCAGGGCCAAGCCCCACCTTACTATAGACATCAGGCTTCATTGCTAAAGTGCGTTCTATAGCCTGTCCCATGCGATCGCTCGCCAGTTTTAATCTGATTCCAGGATTCTTGACCGTTCCCCCTTCAGCAATTTTAATCTCTTGTACGGCATTTTCTGTATAGGCTTCCAGCTCTAATCCCCCTACATATTTAGGACTTACCGAACCATCCTGCTTAATAAAAACACTACCCTGTTCCACTTCTCCCGCACTATTGATTATCTCTAGCAAATCTCCCTGTACTCTCAGGCGATCGCCAGCACCGCTATCAGTTCTGATGAGCAGCATTCCTTCCATTCCCAGATGAATTACCCCAGCCGAACCAGCAATAATTACAATCAATCCAAAATGAGTTAAGGCGAAACCAACTTTTCTTGCTCCTCGCCAAGGATAACGGGACAAGGCTGATATCCCCAGATTAACCGCCAGCATAAACATTAATGCCCCAAACCAGGGACTTTTGTATACTTCCTGCTGCACTGTGGTGGAACCTACCTGGGATTCGTAAAAGGTTGCCCAGATAAGAATAGCGATAATTGTACTCAATAAAGGTACCGCTAATTTTATTGAGCCGATGAAGCGAACAATAGGATTAAACATAGCTAGTTACTTGTCGATGGTAATTAAACAGGCTTTTAATTGGGAAATTTAAAGTTTTTCCTAAACTAAAATAGACCCCTCGTCCTAAAGGACTAACTTCGTGTCGCATAAATTAAAAATCCTGGTTTTCTTAGCTTTTAGCTTTGGTTCTTCAAAATATTTTATTAATTTATTTTTCTACTCAAAATTCGCTTTTTTAAGAGATATATCTATTTTTTAATTTTTATTTACAAGATTTTATGCTATCAAATTATTTTTGAGTAATACTAATTATAAAAATCTACATAATAATAGCAGTATGTTATTTTTTTTTAGCCAACATTATTATCAATATTAATGTAGTCAGAGTCGTATAAAACAGTAACAATAGTTACCAAATATCAAAAAAAATTTATTGTTACAAATATTTAATCTGTTTGTTGTTTTTATTTTAAAATGCCGTTGATTATTTGAAGACAAGAGTTGCAGGTATTTTTAGCATTAGATTTACAACAAAAAATTAATTGTTCGTCAAGTAAAATGCAAAAAAAGCATTGAATCTATTCGTAAAATAAATTATTGTTTATTAATCGTATATTTTGCTACTAAACGCTATTCCAGCCTATCTTATAAATCTATAGATAGATATGAAATGCAATAACAGTTGTTCTTAATGATTACTTAAAAAAGTAGGTAAATAAATCAAATAAATTATTATCCATATAATGATTTAAGCAAAGTAATATACAATCAGAAAATTAATTTAATAGCAAATTGATGTTATTGGCTCAAATTAAAATTCATCAATAAATCAGAGAGGAGAAAAACTAATAATGTCATTACAAGTAGAAGTATTAGAGGAGAGTTTTGAGGCAATTAAACCTAATGCTGATGGATTTGTAGCTAGTTTTTACGAAAATCTCTTTACTGCCAATCCTGAAGCCAGACCTTTGTTTGATACTACCGATATGGAAGCTCAGAAGAAAAAACTCTTGAGTTCTTTGGTGTTAGTAGTAGAAAACTTACGTAAGCCTGATGCTTTAGAAGGTGCATTACGGGGTTTGGGTGCTCGTCATGTTAAGTATGGGGCATTGCCAGAACATTATCCTTTAGTGGGAGGAGCTTTGCTGACTACCTTTGAGCAATATCTTCAAGAAAAATGGACTCCTAATGTCAAACAAGCTTGGGTAGATGCCTATGGTGCCATTAGCGAAATCATGCTGGATGGTGCAGACTACTCTCAAACAGAAATTGCTTTAAAATCAGAGCCTCGTAATACCGAAATTGCTTCTGTTGAAACTCCTCCTCTAAATTATGCAGGAGTTAATTCCAGTACTTCTTCTGTAGACCGTGAACTAGAAGCTCCAGAAAAATTCTCTCATGACTCTGGGAAAGCAACTATAGCGGCTTTTGTTGGGGGGGGGGTTATGGGGGTCATTGCCACTATTCTGCTATTGCTGTTTTAGAGAGAGAAGATGCCCAGAAACGTAAGTGGTTTTCGACCATTAGCCTTTTTAAGCTCTAAACTCGCCATTATTAGCGTAATGATGATTCTCTTGCTATGGCTAGGTTCAGCTTTTGCTCTTGATAGTCAGGGGATCTTTTTGCCTGGAGAAACGTCCAACGGTCATGTCCTGTTTGAGGCTTCCTGCAAATCTTGTCATGAAGGTTTTAAACCAGTGAGTAATGATACTTGCAATCGTTGTCATGAAGCAGAAATGGCGAAAGACGTACACGGAGCGAAAAAGTTTCGTGATCCTCGTTGGGCCCAATTGCGGGAAAATATAGACATTTTGACCTGCACTGCTTGTCATCGAGAACATGAACATATGTTTGGTCGAGGGGTTAATTTACAGCCAGACTTATGTATGTCTTGTCATCAGGGTGTGATTGAGGGAGAATTAGCCAGCCATAATGATTTTGAAGCCGATGGCTGCTGGACTGCGGGCTGTCACAATTTTCATGATCACCGTTCCATCTCTACTGGTTTTTTAAGGACTAATCTCGATCAACCTTGGATGTTACCAAAACCTGGATTACCCAATAGAGTCGTGACCACTAAGTTAGATACTGCTCCCAAACCAGACCTCAACCAAGAGTTTTTGGGAGGAAAGACATGAGGAGTACGAGTAATCAGCAGGGATATGTCAAGGGTTGCTTAACTGTGATCATCGTCATATGTCTGTTTTTTTCGTCGTGGGTCTTTCCTGACCTAGCATTGGCAGATCTTGTTTCTCCAGGGCAGTTACAAAAAATTGAACAACAATGGCAGAATAGCGCTCATGCTTTAGCCGAGGTAAATTGCTCTAGCTGTCACCAAAACCAGGAAACCAAGGCGTTTGTCTCTAAACCAGGGGAAGAAAGCTGTAAAAGCTGTCATCAAGCCAGCGTTGATACTTTTCTTTTGGGGAAACATGGCATTCGTACTTTAGAAGGCCTATCTCCCTTGACTCCTGCTATGGCTCATTTGCCGATGAAGGACAGTTCTCTTGAGCGACAGATGAACTGCAACACTTGTCATAACGTGCATACAGTTAATACCTATGAAGCATCAGTAGATTCTTGTCTAACTTGCCATAGTGATAATCACTCACTCAATTACAAGAAATCACCCCACTTTGACATTTTCCAGGGAATTGGTACATTGCCTCGTCCGAATAAAGATGCGGTGACTTGCGCTACCTGCCATTTACCGAGGGAAGTTTCTGGAGATAATATCCTAGTTAATCACAATAATACCTATACACTCAAGCCACGGGATCGCATGGTGCAGGAGGTCTGTATGAATTGTCATGGTGTAGAACATGCCTACAATAGCATCTTCGATAATGAGTTAGTCGAAGCCAACTTTGCTCGTCCACCTAATCAAAAATTGCCAACCTTTAAAATGGTGCGGGATCTTGAGAAGAAAAGGTCAAGCAAAGGGAATTAATTTTATTCATTCCACAATACTCAACCACAAATATCCAAAACTATCCTAACAATGAACAACGTAATTACGAGATTAAAAACCAAAACTGTTGGGTTAATTGCCCTAGCGATAACCATTTGTTTTACAGCGATCGCTTGTAGTGGAGGAGGTTCAACCCAAGCTACACCAGGTATTTCCCCCGAAGTAGCCGTAGACTATGTACATACTGTATTGCTGGCAGATCGAACTGCTTATACTAAGCACGTAGTTAATAGATTAAAGAAACTTGAAGGTAAAGACAAAGCTGATGGTGTAATTCCCGCGGAAGCAACCGAAGGTTGGGAAGAAGCAGGGGGTGTCCCCCTTCCTGCGCAAATGTTCCGTTTGGGTTCGGAAGTTGCCGCCGAAACTGCTGATGAGAAAGGTATTGGTTTTACTTACAATCTAATTTCTACTTGGAATATTAACGATAGTCACGCGCCCAAATCTGAATTTGAGAAAAAGGCGATGGAAGAAGTCAACAAAACTGGCGAACCCTATAAGGAATATCAAGAAATTGGCGGTCAAAAATACTTTTCCGCTCTTTATCCCGACAAAGCAGTCAGTGAAGCTTGTGTCACTTGTCACAATACTCACCCTGTCCACTTAGAACGCTTTCCCGATAAAGTATTCAAGATGGATGATGTTATGGGGGGTATTATCATTAACCTTCCCATCACAGAAAGTTAAATCTATTTGTTAAATCTATTTTCAGTTAGAGCAATCGTCTTTGGTGGGCAATAGAAATTAATTTTATTTTGCCCACTTTTCTTTTGATCGTTAAATGCCCGATGCTCAATACTAAATACATAATGATCAATGAAGCCGAAGTTTTCTACTTTAATTATCCTCACTTTAATATCCGCCGTAATTCTGGCTCCTTTTGCAGTTAGTCCGATTTATATTCCGATATTTCGAGAAAAAGCATTTGATATCTTATTTTTCCTCCAAGCTAATCTTTATAAACAAATTACAGGCTATATTTCTTTAGCATTTGTTATTTTTGAAATGGTTTTGGTCGCTCGCAAACGGGGTAGAGGATGGAAAATAAAGCTATCTGTACCTGGTTCAATGCAACTATGGCGCAAGCTACATATTTTTTTAGGTGTTGGCTTACTAGCGATCGTTTTAGTGCATACTATTGGTGTGACGGGAATTAATTTTAATGCGATTTTTCTGTGGGTATTTTTTGGAGTGAGTCTCTCTGCTTTAGTAGGAGTAGTAGCGGAAACAGGTGTACTTGAATCTTCTCAGAAGCGATTTTTGCCAATGTTAAAAAGTGCTACTGCTGATGGCAAAAGAGTATCTGGAATTTCTAAAGGAAATATGATTCAAAGTATGCGAGCTTTCTGGTTAAATACTCATATTATTTTGGTATCAATCTTCTTTGTCATGCTATGTTTCCATATATTTTTGGCTTATTACTATCAATAATTAAATAATTAACTTAAAGCTTAAAACTTAAAACTTAGAGCCAAGAACAAACAGGCTTTCAACGAAGCAAATTAACATCTATGTATAACATATAAATGACATTATTTAAGCCAGAAGTAGTTCTACAAAAAATAGGAGAAGGATATGAATTTAGACAGGCAGAGTTGAGTCGATTACAACTTGAGTCTGTCAATATTGACGAATCTATATTTCTTGAATGCTATATGCGAGGGGCTATTTTTACCGATGTCTCCTGTAAGAAAACTAATTTTAAAAATACTAATCTTTCTTTTGCCCAATTTAATAATATTGATTTAAATCAAGCTAATTTAGAACGAACAGAATTAAATAGTTCCAACTTAACTAACATTACTTTAAATAATGCGAATGCTTATAAAGCTAAGTTATTTGGGATAAAATTAAACAATATTCAAGCAGAACATGTAAATCTATCTTTTGCTGACTTACGACAGGCTTCGGGAAAAAATATTTACTTTAATAGTGCTAATCTCAACAAAACATTTTTAAGTAACACAGAATTCATCAGCATTAGTTTTGAAAGGGCAACAGTAACTAATGCTGGATTTCAAGAGTCGATTATTAATAAATCTCATTGGCATAAAGCTAACTTACAAAATACTAATCTTAGTAAATCCAAAATTATCCAAGCAGACTTTAATAATGCCAGTTTAGTAAATTCTAAGTTTACTGAAGCCGAGTTGAATCTAGTTGATTTTACCGCAGCAGAATTACTCGAAACAAATTTCTACAATGCAGATCTAACTGAGATTAACTTTAGTGATAGTGTCTTGATATCGGCAAATTTAGAAGGAGCAAGACTATCTAATATCAATTTAACAAACGCTAATCTTCAAGATGCCAACTTGGAAAATACGAGCTGGCAGAATGTAGACTTTGAAGATTGTAATGTTGATGGTGCCGTCTTTTCTAATGCCCAAGGTTTAACTAATGAACAAAAACAATGGCTTAAACAAAATGGTGCCCTTAATATTGCTTGAT
The DNA here is from genome assembly GCA_938015355.1 of uncultured Pleurocapsa sp. Taxonomy (GTDB): domain Bacteria; phylum Cyanobacteriota; class Cyanobacteriia; order Cyanobacteriales; family Xenococcaceae; genus Waterburya. The sequence goes on along the minus strand of CALLPS010000237.1, from coordinate 545 downwards.
TTACATGGCGCTGTTGATTGCCAATAACTTATCGCGCAATTTTAAAATGCGATTAGCAATACTTATACCATTTAGCAAAAATAGCTATAGCATTACGGATTTAGCTTAGGACATTCAGCTTGAGAGTGTAAATTTATCCTTTATCCTTACGAGCAGATAGCTAAACTTTGTCCTAATCTAACTTTGTACGGCTATAGTGCTGTGTCGATTTTCAATTAGACGGTTAAAGGGAAAGGGGTGAACGAAGGTATAAAAAAGAAAAAGCGATCGCTGAGTCAGAAAATTTAGCGATCGCACTATCTAAAAATCATACCTTAATTTACTAACGCCAATTATTGAATCCATCTTTTAGGATGAATTACTCTCTAATAGAGTAATATCTAACTTTCTCTGGGAGTTTGTGGCAGAAATTCTATATAATAAAGAGCCTAATTGTACTAAGCTGACCTTAAAATCAAGGGCAAGCGATCGCATTTTTTCTAACTCACCATGCTTAATCCAGATTTGGAAGCAATAGAACTGAATAAAGATGAATATCAAAGGTA
>CALLPS010000236.1 GCA_938015355.1 uncultured Pleurocapsa sp. | reverse complement strand
AATAAATTATTATCAAGAAGATTTACAAATTGCCAGAAAAATTAATCATGTTCAATGGCAAAGTAATGCTTTTAGTGGCTTAGGTGTTGCTTATCATTGTTTGAAAAATTATGAACAGGCGATTCAATATCATCAGCAAGACTTAGCAATCTGCCAAAAAATAGGCGATCGCAAGGGAGAAGCAGTCGTATGGGGAAATTTGGGCAATATTTACGCTGAATTAAATGATCTACCCCAAGCTATTCAATGTCATCAACAAGATTTAGCGATCGCCAAAGAGATTGGTGACATTCAAGGAGAATGTTATGCTTCGGGAAATATTGCTAACGTTTTAGATAGTATGGGCAAATATTCGGCAGCAGTTGAACAGTATCAATATGCTTTATTTCTTGCCCAAAAAATAGGCGATAACCACGCTGTAGTTCTATCAATGTGTAATTTAGCAGATACACTAATTAAGATTCAGCAATTTAATGAAGCTGAAATTCATTTACATCAGGCTTTAGCGATCTCTCAAAGTATGGGAGAAAATTCCACTGAAGCTTTAGTTAGGAAAAATTTAGCTGCTCTTTATTCTAAAATAAAAACAACCTAACAAGTGTGTTTTAAGAACAAATCAAGTGATTTTCCTGAGGAGTGTTGACGTTAGTTTTCAGGTAGTCCTTGATCCAATCACAACCATACTTAACAGTATTCAGTTTGAGTATGCGCTTAAGATCCCAAAGTTTAACCGAGGTATCTTCCGAGACGCTGGCTAACTGTTGACCATCGGGACTAAATGCCACGTTCCAGACACGACCTTGATGACCCCGTAAAGTAGTCAATAATTTGCCCTGATTGTTCCAAATCTTAATCGTATTATCGGCGCTAGCGGAGGCGATTTTACTACCATCGGGACTAAACTCTAGGTCGAGGATAATTGCCTGATGACCCTTGATAACTTTGATTAATTTTCCCCATCTAGTCCATAGTTTGATGTTTTGTTCCTTTCCTCCTGTAGCAATTACTTGCTTGTCGGGGCTAATTGCCACTGCTCTTAATCCCGTAGCGTCGGCAAAGACAGTTTTCATCAACTTGCCGTCATTGTCCCATAGTTTGAGATAGCGATCGTGACTAACGGAGGCGATGAGCTTCCCATCTTTACTCACATCAATATCAGCTATGATTGCTTGGTGGGCAAAAATGGTCTGTTGCAGAACAGCTTGGGTTTTATTTGACAGTTTTTCTAGACTCCAGAAACGAATAGTCTTGTCGAATCCTCCAGAAATAAAGCTGTTGCTATTAGGTAAGAAATCTACGTCGGTTACAGGAGCGTTATGTCCCCAAGAAGTATGTAGCATCGTTCCGTCAGGTTTCCATAATTTTACCGTGCGATCAAGACTAGTTGAGGCGACTAGCTTGCCATCAAGACTGAAGGCTACTTCATAGGTTTCGGCATCATGATCGGTAAAGTTAGTTTGTAATTTACCATCCAACTGCCATAATTTTACGGTGCGATCATCTGAAGAAGTAGCAATCAGATGACCCTGGGGATTAAATACCACACTTAAGACACTAGCTTGATGTCCATAAAAAGTTTTCACCAAAGGTGCTTCAATCTTCCATAATTTAGTTACATTATCCCAACCTGCGGTAGCAATTTCCGAACCATCAGGAGACCAGTCTAATCGCCAGACTCTTCCTTGATGTCCCATCAAATTGGAGTGCAGAGTTCCATCAGGGTGCCATAGTTTAATGGTCTTATCCCAACTGGTAGTACCGATAATTTGACCATTAGGAGAAAACTTTACTGATGTTACGGGGGCATAATATCCGTCTAAAATGTTTTGCAATTTACCATCAATCGCCCAAATTTTGGCGACATTGTCATCACCCCCTGTAACCATTCGTTGACCATCAGGACTAAAATCGATATCTCGAATCGGCAATTTGTGAGCAGGAAAAGTGCGCAATATCTGTCCCGCTAGATTCCAAATCCGCAGGGTTCCAGAGCGATCTCCTGTGGCAATAGTCTTACCGTCAGGAGCAAAAGCTACTGCTAGTACTTCCTTGTCATGTTCTGCCAAAACATTAACTAAACCACCTTTTAGGTTCCAGATCCTAACGGTTTTATCCTCTGAAGCAGAAGCAATCAAGTCTCCTTGGGAGCTAAAAACTACTCGATGAACACTACCTCGATGACCATTAAGGGTATTTTTTAGAATTCCCTGAGCGCTCCAAATTCTTATCTTATCGTCTTCTCCAGCCGTCGCCAGAATATCAGATTGAGGACTAAAGGCAACATCAATCACTGAATCTTGATGTCCCTTAAGTGTTCTGAGAAGAGTGCCATTGCGCTGCCAAATTTTTACTGTAGTGTCAGAACTTGCTGAAGCTAATAGCTGACCATTTTTGCTATAGCTAACACTATTAACAATATCTTGATGTCCTGTAAAGGTATTTTTCTCGACAACATTATAGACGGCTTGTTGCAAAGCCAGGTTAATATCTGATTTGATAGATTCGTCTACTTCTTTTAAACCAGCTAGATCCTGTTTTGCTTTTAGGGCTTCAACTAAAGAGGAAAATCGCTGTTCAGAATTAAAGAGGCTTTCGGCAGAGGTAATGTGAGCAGTTAAGTTATTTATTTCGGCTCTAATGGCATTACGTTTTGCTTGGTTATAGTTGAGATAAGTAGTAATGCTTAAAAGTGAGGTGATTGCGAAGGCTACACCAACGGTAGCTAGAAAAAATCTTTGAATTCTGGCGAGTTTTTGCTCTTGTAGTAAGCGAGTTTCCACTTCCTTAAGTCGCTTTAATTCTAATCCCTGACGAATTGCTAACTGTTCTTGTGTTTGGGAAGCGTTTAAAAACTGATACTCTGATCGACTAATACTATGGTTATTCGACCATCGTTGAGCATCTTGCAAGGCTCGACCGCGCAAGAGACGAGAATTATCCTGACCCTGGGAAGCTAGCCAAAATTTAACTTCCCGACGATAGGGACACAATTTATCTGCTTGTTGGGCAATCCAATCTAAGTCAAAAATTTGTTGATAGATGGGATTACGAATCATGAGTTGATTGTTGCGTTTGACAACTAGATTAGTTAATAGCAACTGTCTTTGTTCTGAGCTTTCATCCGCAGGAATGGAACCATATTGCAGAATCTGCTCTGTTAATCCTAAAAGGCGACTAACGATTTTTTCATCTCCCAACAGATGAGCACGGATTGTTTTAAGATGTTCGGGGATGTCTTGAGATTCCCAATTATGGATAATTTTCTCCCTGGTCAATTGCTCAATCCATTCTGCGGTAATGGACGGGAGAGGATTTGTCTCATCAAGATGAGCATCTTCTACTGCTAACTTGCACAGCTTTTGAGTTAAGAATGGTTGTCCTCCTGTCCATTTGAGAATTTCTGCTAAAACTGTTTCGGGATGCTCAAATTTGCTATCTAAACCACGAATTAGGGGTTTAGCTTCATCTAGTTTAAATCCTGTTAACTCGATCGCTTGACCAATATTAAACGGAGTACGGCTGGAGTCTTGAATCAGCTCACTAGGAGTCGCTACGCCAAAGAGGGCAAAACTGAGACGATTAAATTCTGGTTTTTCGGCTCTAGCATTGTAAAAATAGCGAATTAAGGCAAAAAAGTCGTCAGTAGCAAAATCCAAACTGAGAACACTATCAATTTCATCAATAAAGATAAATATTCTCTCTGCGGTAATTAATGGTAAAACGACATCACTGATAAATAGATTCAGATGTTGTAAGGGGGATAATTCTGCATGTTCTTTCCACCATTTTTTTAGAGAAACTTGGCTCATGAGATTTAAGCCTCGCCAAATTTCTGATGCAATACTTTTATACCATTGCAAGGGGGATATGGTCTGACTACCAATATTGGTCATGTCGAGAGACACACAGGCATATCCTTGCTGCTCTAAACGATTTTTAACCTGAACTCTGAGGCTGGATTTCCCCATCTGACGACAGTTAAATACATAGCAAAAATCTCCTTGCAATAAGCTCTGATAAATCTGATGATCTGCTTGGCGTGTTACATAAGTAGCAGCATTGACCTGAAGACTGCCTCCAACTTGGTATTCTGACATTTATCATTTAAGTGCCAACTAGTGAGTTGTAATTTATCTTATTTTAGTTGGTTTGAAATTTGTAAATTGAGTACGAGAAGGCAAAGTGTTGATCTTTTTAAGTTTTTTTTGGTAAATTGCGATCGCTCGCTCTAGATATTTTTCCTGTAATTCAGTTTATCTGTTAACTATTATTAGATCGTTTGTTCATCCTAAGTTACTAAATTATTTTTTCCAGGTTATGATACTTGAGAAATAATCATATCGAAAAGTTAAGAATGACTAATCCCGATCAAATAGAAGCAGCAATTGAATCGGTAATAGAGTCCTTGATGAATCGGGTGATGGATCGAGTTTTGAATGAAGTTCCTTTTATTCCCGAAGAACATCGATTGAAAAAACCTTTGTATGCAGCATTAGTGCCAGACGAAATATTCAAAGGATCGCATTTTGAAAGAAGATTTGTTACTCCTTTTGGTAAAGCTTGGGAAAAACTAGCGATCGCTACTGCCAAAGAAAATTTAGGAATAGTTTATCAAGACTATCCTGTAGATGGAACTATTAAATCAGAAAGATTAAGCCGCATCACCGAAGTTTTAAATCAATTAGAGGATTCTCAAAATAGGAGAAAGCCTGACTGGGATAATGAATTATCTTATGTATTGGATGGAAATGGTAAAGAAGTAGCAAGTCGAGTAATCTGTGATATCTATGCTGAAGACACTAATACGAACAAAAAATATGCTTTTGAAATCAAAGCACCGCTACCTAACAGCGATCAAACAAAAGTAAGTAAAGAAAAACTTTTGAAGCTTTACAGCATGGAACCAATAATAGTTGATGAAGCATACTTTGCTTTACCTTATAATCCCTTTGGAGATAAAGATAGCTATAAGTGGAGTTTTGCTGAAAGATGGTTCAATATGAAAGAAGATACAGTCGTTTTAATTGGTAATGAAACTTGGGATACAATTGGCGGTCTTGGAACTTATGAATTAATTATTAAAACTGTCAATAAAATGGGACATAAATATAAAAATAGAATTTATCGAGAGTTTTTAGAAATTGAACCACCTACTAATTAATCCAAATTTAAATAATAATTTGTAATATTGCTTGAGCTAAATGATAAACTACGGGAACAGGAACTGCATTTCCTAACATTTTTTTTGCGCCATCTTCTTGTCCTGGAAGTACAAACCAATCTGGAAATCCTTGTAGTTTTGCGGCATCTCTAGCAGTTATTTTTTTAAACCGTTTCTTTTTGTATATTTCTTTAATAAAAGTTTTTTTGTACTCAGAAGGTTCTTGACAACTAATCGATATTTTGGATACATAATCTCTAGTGCCTGATGCAGTTAAAGTAGAAATAACATTGGAATGAGGTAAAAATATTTTGGCTACTCCATTAATACCAGATGAAATTTTAGAATTAACAAATTCATAGCCTTTATTGTCAACAAATCTTAAAATATTTTTAGAAATTAAACTGTCTAAATCTTCTTGTTTTATTCGAGGAATTAATTCGGTTAAGACATCAATGTTTAAAGGATTACCATCTTTATTTCCATATTTCTTCTTTCTTCTATTTTTTAAAATTGTTTCGCAAATAAATCTTTCTGATTTTTTAGTTCTTGTGAGTTCCCAAGAATGTATTGTAGTGTGACCATTTCTAATATCAGAAAAAACAAAAAAATCATTTAGCTCATCTGGTTTTTGAAATCTGCCTCTTGAAGGAGGAATTCCATTTTTAAAGAGAATTTTGGCATCAAACTTTTCTTTTTTCAAATCTACTTTTTGGATTCTTTCTACAAAATCAAAAAGTTTTGGCTGTTCTTTAAGTGGGGAAGGAAAAACAAAAGAAAAATTAGAATCAACTAAATCATTTCTAATACCAACAATAAATACCCGATCTCGGTCTTGAGGCAATCCAAAATCGTAAGCATTCAGAATTTTCCAGTTAACTTGATATCCTGCTGTTGTAAGCTTTGAGATAATCAACTCAAAAGCATCTTTATTTCTAGGTTCTGTTAATCCTTTAACATTTTCAAAAATAAAACTCTTAGGTTGGTTTGAATCAACCAGTCTTATAACCTCAAACCACAAGCGACCCCGTGAATCATTAAAGCCTCCTAATTTACCAGCTATAGACCAAGATTGACAAGGAACACCACCTGTTAAGATATCAATTTCAAAGGGAATTCGAGCTAACTTAGTAATATCTCCTAACTCTTTTTCACCAGAGTTAATATAGCTAATAAAATTATTTTTATAAACTTCAATTGCCGATTTATTTATTTCTGAATATCCTAAACATTTCCCGCCTAATCTCTCTAAGGCAATTCTAAATCCTCCAATACCAGCAAATAAATCTACAAATGTAAACCGAGGATTGAAAGTAGAAGACAGAATTTTTATAGGCTTAGAAGCAACAAAAAGCTCTGTTTGAATATAGTTGGAATTTTTGGCTAAGGTTTGCACCGTATTGTAGATTCTTATTTGTAGGAAGTAGTTTGTTAGATAGTAAAATTTTAAATTTAAATTTTAAGCGTAATAAAAGCTAATTTTTAATATTAACAATGAATTATTATATCTTAGATCAAAAAAAAAACCCCAAGCTATTTCTGTTTGATTTATAAATTAAGACGAGGCTTCAGAATGCGATTACGCTTCGCGTACCAGTAAAGCTGATCGCTGTATAATTACCCAAAGAAAACTTGCCAAGCAACCATGTGAAGTGCCAAATCTGCAATTGCATGACTAAAGTAGTTACTCCAGATTGAACGATAGCGGCGATAGTATTCTGACCACACTATACCAGCTATAAAGACGGCTAAACTACTAATTAAAGCTATCCGCCAGTCGGTAAAGATGGCTAAAGCAATTGTATGGTGAAGGGTGAAGCAGAACGCAGTTAGAAAAACTGCAAGTTGACTCGAAACTAACTTTTCGTATCGGGAATAAATGAACCAACGCCAGAAGTATTCTTCAATCAGGGCATTAATTAAGATGAAATAAGCCGCACCTAACTTAAAAGTTTGTCGATCAACATTGGCAATTTTTTCTAATCGATCTCGGACAAGGCTGACATCAATCCAATGTCGTAATAATAACCAATAGATTGCCAGAATAATAATAAACATGAGTAGACCAATAATCACTCCTGTTATCCAGTCAAATTGCTTCGGTTTTGATATTTGTAATGGTTTGTCTTCAATTTTTAATTGCCAAATAATCGGTAACAAAAGTAGCCAAATCTGACAAATGACGAGTACTGTCTGTCCAATTATTCCAGGAGCAATCAAGAGTGACATGATGGCTCCAATGCTAGTAAATGGGACACTGAGCAACAGAGCAACTAAATTGCGAGACTTATAAGTCAACTGCTCGTACCTCTGTCCCCAACGCCGCAAAAAGTAACACAACGGGTAGTGTGTCTGTGCCCATCTCTATATGGTTTAATGTTCATTACACTCTAGATTATTTGTGAGTATCGATAAATAAATTACTCTCAGTATTCACATCACTACACCAAAAGATAATCTTCAATTCATTGTCAAAAATCATTTTTAATTTAACACCTGAATTATTTAATGTTTCAACCGTTAACGATCAAGCTGTTGAATAAATTAAAATAGTCTAATCAAAATCCTAGATCAGCCTTAGCAATTTCGGCAGCGGCGTATACTTCTTCATTGGGCTGATCTTCCCAGTCGGTACAGCCAATCTCCCGATAAAATTGGGCATCATAAGAGCGAGTCCTCACTACTACAGGCATTGGCACCGCATGACCTAAGATTAAAGCCTGTTGTTTAGAATCTAATTTCGCTAAGACAGATTTTAAATTAGCGCCCCCAGAAACTCCTGTAAAGATGGCATCAATATCTTTTTCATCGTTAAGTAAGCAGGTGACACGAGTACCAACCTGAGACATGACCTCGTTATCAATTCCCGATGGACGTTGATCTACTACTAGCAGGGTTACAAAATATTTTCTCATCTCACGGGCGATCGTACCAAAGATAGTTTGATGGACGATACTAGAATCCAGAAAACGGTGAGCTTCTTCGATGGTAATTACTAACTGGCGGGGTTTGTCGAGGGGGTTTTTAGTTTGGAGAAAGTGATCGGCTTTTTTGACATAGCTAGAATGGATACGACGAGTAATCATATTAGTCGCCAGCATATAAGACAGCATATTAGATTGCGAGCCAAATTCAATGATCACATTTTTACCCGCAGCTAAATCTTGGATTAACTGATCGATATAGTTATGGGGACAAGCCGAACGAATATATTTAAGACTATCCAAACGCATTAGTTTACGCTGCAAGGATGAGATTGAACCCTGATGTCCTTGTTTTGCTTCGCAGAACATTTTAATATCTTCGTTGGTCATGTTGACGAGGCGCATAATCCAAGACTTGCCATACTCGTTATAGAGAATGTTGGCATTATCCATCGCCGCTTCGGATAAACCCAATTCTGAAGAAACAAGTTTTAAATCTGCAATCTCTATTTGATCATAGCTGAGATAAAGCTCCTGGGCATCCCTAACCCCTCGACGCTTAGTAGATTCAGGGTCAAGGGTATACATGACTACCTTGCCAGGGAAAAGCTGACGTAAACCTTTAACGGTACTTACTTGCTTGCCCTCCTTCATTGCTTCCCAGCCATATTCAGAGTGCATATCAAACATCAGATTGACCGCTGCATCCTTGCGAATTACCCCAGATAGCAAGAGACGAGTTAAAAATGATTTTCCTGTCCCAGATTTACCAAAAATACCGTTACTTCTCTCCACAAAACGGTCTAGATCAATACAGACAGGGACATCCATATCTAGGGGTTGACCAATAGAAAAATTACGCCGAAAAGGGTCATCTTCCCAACCAAATACACTGCGGAAATCATGTTCCGTCGCTTCATAAACTTGACTAAAGTGAGCAGGAATTGTTTTGACAGGTAGCAATTCCATATCGGTGCTAGTTTGTGCCTGTAATGAACCCAGACTAGTATCTTTAGCCGTATCTATTGGTAAGGTAGAAAAATCGCTATTGGTGGCAGTGGGGGTAAACATCAACATCGGCGTAAGAGCCACCGTACCGTAGGTACCACTTCCAGCTAGAACATCCCGTAAAAAATCATCATCAATGGGGGGCGGATTAGCAATAATGCGATCGCTCGAACAGCCTAAAGAGACATCGGTAAGTAAGCAAAAGAAACGGGATCTCATTCCCTGCACCACCAGAAATTTCCCCACTCGCATATCTTCTACTGACACATCAGGATGTAATCTGACTTCTAAACCTTTGGTTAAAGAACCTTGAATAACTGAACCTAAAGGGATTTGCGAGTTCATGTTTTACCTTTTGTATCTAGGGTGATCGAGATAGATAAAGTAAGTCTGCTTCCAGATGTATAGCTGATTTTTTGCTAGTATTTGCTGTTTTTTCACTAACTTACGCTTATTTGGCTAATTTTAACAAGCTCTAAGATATTGAGTGGATTTAATTGTTTAAATTGTTTCGTTTTCTAGAAAAATATTTGTTTGTTAACTTTTGTAACAACCGCTTTTTAAAGGGTTAATTACATTACATTTTTGGGAATTATATTATTACTTATTTCTTCTTGTTAAGTAATATTTATTTTGTTGTTCCCAAAAGCTACTAATGTCAATTAATAATTATGCATCAACTCAATTAAATCCTCTTCTCGAATCTTTATTTGAGAAACAAGCTAGTGGAATTTTAAGATTACAAACTCAAGTCACATCTTGGGTAAAACAAAAATCTTGTATATTAATACTACATAATGGAGCACTGGTCTTTGGAGACACTAAAATAGCTCAAACGCCTAGTAACCAAGAATTTTGTCAAATACTAGCAGATGGATTAAAACCTAAAAACTTCGCTCCGGGAATAGCAGTAGCTAATCAAAGAGTAACTAACCCCAAATCAGTACGAGAACTGCTTGAGCTATTGATTACATTAAAAGTTTTTAGTTGGCAAGAAGTAGAAAAGTTTATTACGAATCAGGTTATTTTAGCCTTAGAACAATTTTCTTCTCATCCAGGGGAAGCAACATGGCAAGAAACTAATGATTTTGATCTTTGTTATGGGGAAGATCAACATGGTTTAAATTGGTCTGATATTCAAAAACAATTAAAAAAACGACAACAAATCTGGAACATTTTTACTCCCACAATTTCTAGTATGGATGTAATTCCTTTTGTTACTTTACATCAGTTAGAAAAAATAAATGATCTCAAGGTCAAAAATCATTTATCTAGTAAAGCAAATGGCAAACAATCTCTGGTAGATATTGCGGAGAAAATGGGCAAAGACCCTTTGAAAATAGCTCAAAACTATCTTAAGTGGGCTCAAAATGATTGGGTTGGCTTTAAGACAATATTGCCAGTTAATCAGACTGAAATTCAATCCTCAGAAAACAATGTCTCTCAACCTCAATCCCAAGATAGACCTAGCTTACCGACAGTTTTATCTGTGGATGATAGTCCGATTATTCAAACCACAATCAAACGGGCATTAAAAGAACAATACAACGTCTTACTTTCTGGTACAGCAACGGAAGCTTTGCAAGTACTTAATCAAAATTCAGTGCAACTCATGCTACTGGATTTAACCATGCCCGATGTAGACGGACTAGAGTTTTGCAAAACAATCCGTAAAATTCCGAAGTTTAAAGACTTACCAGTCATTATGGTGACAGCACGAGATGGACTTGTAAATAAAGCGAAAGGACATATTGCAGGCACTAATAGATATTTAACCAAACCCTTTCAAGCAGAAGAGCTTAGAGAAATTGTGGCTCAATACATAAGTAAATAGTAATAAAAGTAATAAACAAGTAGGAAACAGTAATTTGAAGATGAGGATTGGCAGATGGCAACTCAACCCTATTTAATTTTTAGTTTACATGATCAGCGATATGCGATCGCCGCTGAGTCAGTTACGGAAATATTTTTACTACCAGAATTAACTCCTATAGCCGAAGCACCACCAGACATTGTTGGGTTACTTAATTTGCATTCTGTGTTTGTTCCAGTAATGCACTTAGATCTGCGTTTTGGTCACAAATTTGATCAGTGCCATTCTACGGATAGTGTAATCGTAACCGAATCCCAAGAATTGCAGGTGGGAGTGATTGTCCATCAGGTTGAGACTGTGATTGATATTGATGATCAATATATCCAAGCTGATTTATCCTATGGACGAGACAGAAAGATTAACCAGGCTTTTATTAGGGGTGTGATTAATCTCGATGACGAGATCATTATGCTGCTTAATGTGAATAATCTGGTTCGTCATCCCGACGCATTAGCCGCATTAAGTGATCCTGACAATACTCAACTAGAAGAATCATCGGGGAAGGATTTTTACGATCTGTATTTTTCCCAAGCCACCCCCAACACTAAAGAGATTTTATCTCAACGGGCGATCAACCTCCAAGGAAGACCAGATGACAGTCAGTCAGCCGAGGTGATTCCGATTGCCATAGTCAGTATTGATGGGGATTACTACGGCTTAGATTTAGGTATAGTGCGGGAATTTACCAAAATAGTCAAAGTTACCACCATTCCCTGTTGTCCTAGTCATATTATCGGCAATATGAACCTGAGAGGGGAAATTCTGACTTTAGTAGATATTCGCCAGCCTTTGAATTTAGCGATTAATAACCATAAACAACCTGCTAAAGCAGTAGTCATTGAAGTCGATGACATTGTGGCAGGAATTGCCGTGGAGGAAGTATATGACGTAGTTGAATTTAGTCCCGACGAACTAAAATCTGTTCCTGTGGCTCTAGATACTAATACCGCCTCCTGTCTTAAAGGGATGGCAGATTATCTCGATCAGCCATTGAACGTGATTGACTTACCTAAGCTCTTGGCTAAAGGGGTAATGACGGTAGAACTAGCAGCATAAATCGATATTTCTATATTTCTATATTTTTCTTCACTAACTTAATTAAATTACAGGTCAAAAACTCATGAAAATTGGAACTCAATTAACCGCAGGTGCGATCGCAATTGGAGCTATTGTATCTCTAAATACGGCGATCATTTTCCTGAGAAATGAAGAAGCTGACGCGAGGATTATTGCGGAAACTGGGGAACTAGAAGCGGATATCCAAAGAGCAATTAAGCTTAAGCTGGCTGGTACTCCCAACCAAAAATTAATGAACTATATTGATAAGCTGTATGATGGTCTGCTTAACGGGAGTAAAGAATTAAAGTTAGAAAAATCCACCAATCCGACTTTTGTTAAAGATATCCAGGAGGGTCAAAAGCTGTGGGGCGAAACGAGAAAGATGATTGAGCAATTTGAGACCAATTCCTCCCCCGAGCTTAAAAATCGTATCATCGAGAACAGTGAAACGCTGTTTGAATTAACTAATGAAGCATTGTTTGCTAAAGAAGCAGCTTTTGAAGGGCGTTCCAGAAACTTTAAAATTACTGAGGTTGTAATTACCTTAATTAGTTTGTCCATCGTTGTCGCGATTATTGCCGGTACTCGACGGATTACTAGTACTCTAGATAAATTTACCGACACAATTGCCCAATCTTCTAATGAAATTGCTTTTACGGTAGAACGCCAAGAACAAGTGGCAAATGAACAGTCAGATTCTGTAAATAAAACAACTGCTACGGTGGATTCCCTGGGGGAATCTTCTCGACGTTCGGCAATTCAAGCTGAAGAATCGGCGAAAAATGCTAGTACAGCTCTTTCCCTAGCCGAAAGTGGATCAGAAACAGTGGAACAAACTAGGGTGGGGATGGAAAGTCTCAAAGAGAGGGTAAGAGAAATTGCTGAACAAATTATCAACCTGAGTGAACAAACAGAACAAATTGCAGGGGTATCAGAACTGGTGGGGGATTTGGCAAACCAAACCAACATGCTGGCACTTAACGCAGCGGTTGAGGCGGCTCGGGCAGGAGAATACGGAAAAGGATTCGGGGTGGTTGCGGGTGAGATTAGGAAACTGGCGGATCAAAGTCGCAAATCTGCGGATAAAATTAACAACCTGGTAACGGATGTACAAGCCGCGATGAATAGTGCGGTGATGGTAACCGATGAAGGGAAGAAAACCGCAGAATCTAGTATTGAGTTGGCGTTAGGTACAGCGGAATCATTTATTGGGGTGAAAGATGCGATTAACAGTGTGTTTGCTAATACCTCAGAAATTTCTAGTACAGCTAAACAGCAAGCGGTAGGTATTCAGGAAATTTTGGCAGCGGTTAACGCTCTTAACCTGGGAGCAATGGATACGGCGGCTGATATGGGAGATGTCAGAAATTCGACTGTGGAACTGAAAAAATCCGCTGAAGAATTAAGAGCGATTGTTTAATTTAAAGCTTTAAGCTCTAAGCTCTAAGCTTCTTAGGTTGAGTTGACTCTGGCTTATTGCTTATGGCTATTTTAAAAGGATTTCCTAAGTATTAAAACTATGATTATTGAAGATGAAGAGCTAAGAGAGCTTTATAAAACTTCCAGTAGTGAACACCTGCAAAAGCTGGAATCCGAATTGATGATCCTGGAGAAAAATCCCCAGGATAGTTCCGCCATTGAAGAATTCCTGCGGGAGGCTCATACCCTCAAGGGAGACTCAAGGATGCTAGGGCTAGATGATATTGAAATGCTAGTCCATCAGCTAGAAGACTGTGTGGAGGGCATCAAAGCAGGAAAAGACAATATAACCCCTGAATTATGCGATCGCCTGTACCAGGGAATTGATGCACTTAATCAACTCTCCCATCAGGCAATTACAGGAGAAGCAGTCACTGTTAATACGTTTGAAGTGTTAGCACTATTAATGGGTGCATCAGATACTTCTGAGTCGGTTGATAATTCGGAATCGGACTTATTGGTCGATAACTCTAATTCAGAAGCATCCCTGTTTGATGATGACAGCGATGATTTATTTGGGGATGATGACGAAGAGGAAGCATCCCTGTTTGATGATGACAGTGATGATTTATTTGGGGATGATGATGAAGAGGAAGATAACTTATTTGTAGCCCAACCTGAAGCAGTTGTTGAGAAAACCACTGAAAAAAATATTAGTCAGCCAGTCACAGCAGCTAAGCGAGACTATCAAATTGACACGATTCGGGTTGAACCGCAAAAGCTGGATATCCTAATGACTCAAGCTAGTGAGTTAGCTGTTACCAAACTGCGTATTTCCCAACAGATGACAGAAATAAATCAAATGTTGCTCCTTTCGGAAGGATGGAATAAATATAATTCTGATAGTGATACTCTGTTAGCAGAAATTGAAACTAGTCTTACTCCCGAACAACTCCAACCTCTGAAGTATTTCTATAGCCATGCCCGACAATATTTAGATTCTTTTGGCAATTTAGCTGACACCCTTAAAAGCAGAGCCAGTGAAGATGTTGCCAGTTTAGGTATTATTGCAGATCGCCTTGAGTCAGGAATTCAGGGTTTAAGACAGTTACCCCTATCTACCGTCTTTAATATCTATCCTCGCATGGTCAGAGATCTAGCGAGACAACAGGGCAAAGAAATTAATCTGGTTATTGAAGGGGGAGATACTAAAGCCGACAAAAGGATTTTAGAGGAAATTAAAGATCCTCTCTTACATTTAATTCGTAATGCGATCGATCATGGTATCGAAATCCCAGAAGAGCGAATTAGCCAAGGTAAACCTGCTACCGCCACTATTATCCTACGGGGTTATCAAACAGGTAGTAGTATTGGTATTGAAATTAGCGATGATGGACGGGGTTTAAATCTAGACAGTATCAGTAATACAGCAATTAAGCGCAATGTTCGTACTCCAGCAGAATTAGCTGCCATGAGTTCATCAGAGATTCAATCTTTGATCTTTGCTTCGGGCTTTTCTACCCGCACCGAAGTCACTGAACTTTCTGGCAGAGGTGTTGGTTTAGATGTCGTCAGGACAAATGTAGAACGTCTTAAGGGTTCAATTCAGGTAACTTCTGATCCTGGTAATGGATGTAAATTTCTGGTGCGTTTCAGTACTAGTTTGGCGACGACCAAGGTCTTAATTGTCGATCTCAATCAAACTCTTTACGCCCTCCCCCTAGAGTTTATCCAAACCATGATTACCTTGCCGCGACAGGATATCTATGAAATTGAAGGGAAACAAACCATTACCTTTGAAGAGCAACCTATATCCGTAACTTGGCTTACCAGTTTACTCCAATTACCCACCCCAGAGGATTATAAGCAAGGCAAGAATAATCTTACTTGTATTATTTTGGAAATTGAAAATAATCGCTTCGGCGTAATTGTGGATGATTTAGTAGATCAAGAGGATATAGTTCTCAAACCCCAGAGTAAATTACTCAAACGTATTCCTAATATTGCAGGAGCAACTATTTTGGGTAGTGGGGAAGTATGTATGATTCTCAATCCTGCTGATCTGCTTCATTCTCTCAGAAATGGAAACTGGCAGGATATTTCCCACTCAGTGGAATCAGTAGCAACCACAAATAAACTACTGCTGGTAGAAGATTCTATTATTATCCGTACTCAAATGCAACGTCTCCTTAAAGGGGCTGGTTACGATGTCACCGTGGCAGTGAATGGCTTAGAAGGGTTACACAAAGTTCAAGAACAAGATTTTGATATTGTGCTGTCTGATGTAGAAATGCCTAATATGAATGGGTTAGAGATGACTGCGGCTATTCGTCAAAATAGCAAATATAACCAATTACCAATAGTTCTAATTACTACCTTGGCATCTCCAGAGGATAAGCAGCGGGGTAAAGAAGCTGGAGCCAATGCTTATTTAACGAAAGGTGATTTTGAGCAACAACTTCTATTCCAAACTCTTAATCAATTAATTAACTCTAAATAACTATGAGGCAAAAATATCAACTAATTAATAACCACTATGCCTACTTTCTAATGAGAGTCTTGGCTGGTGGGAAACCGCTATGAAGCGATTTTTATTTTTAACTGATTCAAAAATAAAACCAATTAATTGCTTTAAATATCATGGGAAAAATTCAAGTTTTATTAGTCGAAGATTCTGATGTGGCAATCAACATTTATGAAAAAATGCTCAACACTTCTCGACATATTGAAGTGATTGGGAAGGCTAAAAATGGAAAAGAAGGATTGGATTTGGTTTTTGAGTTGAAGCCTGATGTCATTTGTACGGATTTACAAATGCCCCAAATGGACGGTTTGGAATTCACTCAGCAGGTAATGGCACATTATCCCACACCAATTCTGGTTTTAAGTAATGGTGTGCAAAAAGAAGATGTCGATAACATCTATAAGGTGATGAAGGCTGGGGCGGTAGATGTGATGGCAAAACCCCAAACTGCTTTGGGGGGGAATTCTGAATCGATGCAGAATGAACTAATTGTCAAAATTAGAGTTCTGGCAACCAAAAAAGTTTCAGCTATTCCTTTAGCTTAGAGAAAATTCTCAAAAGTACATTCTATATAAGTTAATCATATTAAAGATCATGGCAAAAATTAGAACTCTATTAGTCGAAGATTCTGACGTGGCAATCAACATTTATGAAAAAATGCTCAATACTTCTCGACATATTGAAGTAATTGGGAAGGCAAGGGATGGCAAACAAGGATTGGATTTAGTTACTCAGCTTAATCCTGATGTAATTTGTACCGATTTACAAATGCCCCAGATGGACGGTTTGGAATTTACTAAGCACGTAATGGCGAAACATCCTACCCCTATTTTGGTATTGAGTAATGCAGTACAAAAGTCCGATGTCGATAATATCTATGAGGCGATGAAGGCTGGGGCAGTGGATGTGATGGCAAAACCCCAAACTGCTTTGGGGGGTAGTTCTGAATCGATGCAGAATGAACTAATTGTCAAAATTAGAGTTCTGGCAACCAAAAAAGTTTCAGCTATTCCTTTAACCTAGAGCAAATTCTCAAAGCAGTTTAAATGCACATCAGCTTAATAACTGAATCAAAAATCGGATAATAATCAATGGAAAGATATGCTTACGCATATCTTTTTTTATATGACGCCTTATGTTAATTAGCTTCGTTGAAAGTCTGTTTGTTCGTAGCTATAAGCTATAAGCTTTAAGAAGATTAATATGTATATGTTTTGAGTTGTTATTTTTTTCCTTCAGAATTATGACAAAATATATTTTCAGTAATTCAAGCTATTGGGAGAAATAATTTTAATTCACATCAGGCGTATATAGTAAAACTACTTCGGATGCATTATTTAAAACTTATTTAAATCTCAGAGATTTG
>CALLPS010000235.1 GCA_938015355.1 uncultured Pleurocapsa sp. | reverse complement strand
TCTGAATCCTATTCTGAGGCTGTGGGTTAATTACAGATGTATATACTGTCCAGAGAAAAATAATCGTAATGCTATTTATATCTGGACGATGAAATTAATTGCTTCCCAGAAGATCCTGTTGCTCCTAAGAAGAAATTAATTAATTATGGATGGAGCAGCAATAGCGAGAGTTTTACTTGGTGTTGAATCAACATTGTCCCTAAAGATACGAAATAAAACAATTAAGAATACTCAAGAAATAAAGCAAATAAAAGACCAAGGTGTATCTTCCTGAATCTATCTAATACTAAATCCGTTTCGTATAGGTTACTTAAAAAATTAAGTAATGAGTAATGAGTAACGTCTATCACGGATACCGCGACCCATAAGTAACGAGTAATAGTTATTCTGAATTTCATGGAAAAACTATTATGAATCAATTAAACACTACCTTTACCAAGCGGATTTAGTATAATTAGGCTTTTTAGGTACAGCATTTTGTTTATAAAGCGATCTCCCCAAATCTGATAATTGCGATCGCATTCTCTAATCTTTACAAGCTAAAATTAGTCAGTAGGTTGGGTAGAACGAAGTGAAACCCAACAACCAAAAGCCCCAGCCCCATATACTATAAATAATTAAGAGTTGGTGCCGTCGATGCGATATTAAATATCAAGGAAATATTTCCGCTTCTAAAAAAAGCAAACAAGAAAAAGCTATCTGCCAAAGACACTTTTGGGAACATTTAATTCGAGACGAGCAAGATTTTATTAATCATGTTGATTATATTTATTACAATCCTGTCAAACATGGTTTCGTATCGTCGCCAAAAGATTGGCAATATTCCAGTTTTCATCGTTATGTAAAGCGAGGTATTTGTGATTTGAACTAGGGGGTGTTTCGTCAATTGTTTTTGATTCTTCAATTGGTATAGTCTTGAATAATATTATCGAAAGACAATTTCTCATTCAGAAGTTCTAAAATGCTTGGTATAGTAATATGCTTACCTGCTATACAAGGTTTCCCAAAAAGAATTTAATAACAGTAATTATATCCGTAAGAAAATGATGTAATATTTTTAGTTTGCTCATTCAATTCAATTGCGAAATAAACTTTTTACAATATAAGCTTCTTAACTTCTTCAAATCTTTTTCTGTGCCGTTTGCTCACTTCAATGATTACGGGCTAAAATTTTATAATGCTACTACGTTAACAAATATAAGTCACAAGTTAATTATATGAAATTGAAGACAATAGCATCACACATTAGTTCAATTGAACGTAAATATACTTGGGGGATAATTGGAGTTGTCGTGAGCGCTGCATTTGGAATTATTGGAATAGTTTATTCATATCCTTCCAGCAAATCAATAAGTTTTCAAGTTATTGATGAAGAACAGGTTTTCAGTTTAAATGACAAGACTGAAAACCTAAAGGAATTATTTAAAAAGCAAGATTTATTGTCTAACAAGCAAGATTTGATTAAAAAAAATTTAGTCGTTACTAGAATTAGAGTAAAAAATACAGGCAGTGAAGAAATACTCTCAACAGAATTTGACCAACGAGATCCTTGGGGTATAAAACTTAAAAATGGAGAGATTATTGCCGAAAGAATTTTTAATGCAAGCTCAGAATATATAAAAAATAAAGCTAATCCCAAAATAATCAATGGCAATACATATGAAATTGAAAAAGTTATTTTTGAGAAAAAGCAATATTTAACGTTTGACTTATTGATGCTTATAAATCAAAATGAGAAACCAAAATTTCAGTCAATAGGTAAAATTGCAGGTATCAAACACATACAAGTTTTGAATAAAAAAAAGAACTCTGGAGAAATTAAAGATGATTTATTCGAGTTTTGGAATCAAGTTTTGTACGGCAATATATGGGTTCACATAACAAGATTTCTACTGTACGTAATTCTAGCTTCATTTCTAATAAGCTGGGTTCATAGTAATTTAGCAGAGAAAGAAAAAGATTAAAAGTCTAAATGTTTATTACATGACATTGATAACAAATTACATCAATTCTTTGAGATTCAAGACAATTGCTAAGGTTGACGTTGTGTACAATCAAGACTATAGAATGTAAAATTTCGGTAATCCCAACCTGCATGCTACTGCGATACCTATAGAGAAAGCGTTAGGGTAAATAGATATAAATTTATTCTGCAACCATCTATTTACATGACAGACGCAACTATTACCAAAAATCCTTTATTAATTGGCAAGGGTTTACCTCCCTTTAACGAAATCAAGGCGGAACAAGTTGTTCCTGCAATGACGCAAATATTAAAAGAATTGGACGCGGAGATTAGTAAACTAGAAGAGAATGTAACTCCTACTTGGTCTGGTTTAGTTGAGCCTCTAACAGAGTTAGAAGAGCGTTTAGGCTGGAGTTGGGGAATTGTGGGGCATTTGATGAGTGTGCAAAATAGTCCTGAGTTGCGGACAGCTTACGAGACGATGCAGCCTGAGATTATCAAGTTTTATAATAAGCTGAGTCAGAGTAAGCCTTTATACGAAGCATTTAAAGGCATTAAAGCTGGTGCGGAATGGGAGCAGTTGGAATCAGCACAACAGCGGATTGTGGAGTCTTCCATCCGTGATTTTGAATTGTCTGGTGTAGGTTTAGAGGGTGAAGTTAGAAATAAGTTTAATCAGATTCAATTGGAGTCAGGGGAATTATCCACTAAGTTTTCTAATAATGTGCTGGATGCCACTAAGGCGTTTAAACTTAAGCTAACCGATAAGAAGGATGTGGACGGTTTACCTCCCAGTGCTTTAGGCTTGATGGCGCAAACTGCTAAGACGGAAGGAAACGAAGACGCTACTCTTGAAAATGGTCCTTGGGTAGTTACTTTGGATTATCCTAGCTATATTCCTTTTATGAAGTATGCGACTAATCGGGAATTGCGAGAGCAGCTTTATAAGGCTTTTGTCTCCCGTGCTTCCAGTGGGGAATATGATAATCGGGGTAATATCGATCGCATATTAGAATTAAGAAAGGAAAAAGCGAATATTCTTGGTTTTGCTAACTTTGCTGAGTTAAGTTTAGCTCGCAAGATGGCTCCTAATGTCGCAGCAGTGCAGCAACTACAGGATGAATTGCGTGGTGCTAGTTATGATGCAG
Source organism: uncultured Pleurocapsa sp. (assembly GCA_938015355.1). Lineage (GTDB taxonomy): Bacteria > Cyanobacteriota > Cyanobacteriia > Cyanobacteriales > Xenococcaceae > Waterburya. The sequence continues at coordinate 3,118 of CALLPS010000235.1, read as the reverse complement.
CTATTAAAGAGTTTGAGGAATTAAAAGCCTTTGCAGGACAAGATGATTTAAAAAATTGGGATGTTAGTTATTGGGCAGAAAAGCAGCGCGAAGCTAAATTTGACTTTAATGAGGAGGAATTACGTCCTTACTTCTCTTTACCTAAAGTTTTAGACGGTTTATTCGGTTTAGCGAAGCGTATCTTTGGGGTAACTATCACTGCTGCCGATGGCAAAGCCTCTGTCTGGCATGAAGATGTCCGCTACTTCCAGATTGCTGATGAAAACGGTGCAGCAATTGCTTTCTTCTTTCTCGATCCTTATTCCCGCCCTGCCGAAAAACGCGGTGGCGCTTGGATGAATGACTGTATTGGTCGAGCCAAAATGACTGTTGAAGGTAAGACAGAAACTCGCCTTCCTGTGGCTTATTTAACTTGTAATCAGACTCCTCCTGTAGACGATAAGCCTAGCTTGATGACCTTTGGCGAAGTAACTACTTTATTTCACGAGTTTGGTCACGGTTTACAGCATATGTTGACTACCATCGACTATTCTGGTGCATCAGGGATTAACAATGTGGAATGGGATGCGGTAGAATTACCAAGTCAGTTTATGGAAAACTGGTGTTATGATCGCCCCACTCTTTTTGGTATGGCAAAACACTATCAAACTGGAGAAACTCTTCCCGAAGAGTATTATCAAAAACTAGTGGCAGCGAAAAACTACATGAGTGGCTCAGGAATGCTGCGACAGCTACATTTTGGCTTACTAGATATAGAACTCCATTCTAATTATCAACCAGGAGGAGACGAAACTCCTAGTGATGTCCGCGATCGCTTGGCAAAAACTACGAGTGTCTTACAACCCATAGCTGAAGATAACTTTCTCTGTGCCTTTGGACATATCTTTGCGGGAGGCTATGCTGCGGGATATTACAGTTACAAGTGGGCAGAAGTCTTAAGTGCTGACGCTTTTGCTGCTTTTGAAGAAGCTGGATTAGAAGATGAAGCCGCAGTGAGATCTGTCGGCAAACGCTTTAAGGATACTGTACTTTCTCTTGGTGGCAGTTTACATCCCATGGAAGTATTTCAGTCATTCCGCGGTAGAGAGCCAAAAACCGAACCATTATTAAGACATAGTGGTTTATTGACAACAGTTTAAGTTTAAATTCAATCCCCTCTAAAGCGATCGTGTATTTTATAGGAGGGGATATTGAATATACAGCACATTTCGGTTTAATCTGAGACTAAAAAGTCATCCACAGATAAACACAAATAAACACAGATGGATTAAATACCTTCGTTGTTAGTTCCAGAGATGATGTACTAAATAGTTATGCAAACCGCTGTAACAATTAAAATATCATCAGGGTTTTTAGTTAATGAAAGAATGGGTTGATTTATGCCTCAGTCTTATAGTTTAGAAACAATCGTTTTCTATCTAAATGAGTTGGGTTTATCTGGTAAATAGCTCCACTTAATTAAACATAACATATTTTGTAGGTTGGGTTGAAGGATGAAACCCAACAGCAATAATCAATTGATGGGTAGAGCGATAGCGAAACCCATCCTACTAATAATAAGGTGGAACTACTTATGACGAAGTATAATTTTATGAGCTTATTCTAGAAAAAATGTTATCAAAACTGCGAGTTCAGCACTATAAAAGTCTTTATGACACCGAGGTTGACTTAGAACCATTAACAGTTTTTATTGGTCCCAATGGCTCAGGAAAATCAAATATTTGTGAGGCTTTTGCTGTACTATCTAATTTTATTCAAAAGCTCATAGCGGATAATAAAAATACTGCAAATGTTATGGTTTTGTTTTCACAATCTTTGCAAGCCATAAGCAAAAATAAACAGAGTATTGAATCTAAATTCTGGCAAGGTAAGTTAGATAGATTATATTTTGAGGTTAACACACCTCCTATAAGAAGAAGCATTGACGATCAAATAATAGAATTAAGTAAAAAACTAATTGTTAATGTTAATTATCATGAAAAACAAGTTTTAATACATTACAAAGATGATAGTCATAAACTTGTCAATGCTGAACAAGGAGTTAAATACTCTTTTTCAGACAAGTTAAAGAATTATCTTATTTATTCCCAATATCTTGACTCTGATCTTGCTAGCTCATTCAAGCTTGTTAAGATTTACGATTTTTCTCCATCTGATTTATCCAGCCAAGTTAAAAACTCCTCAACTAGTATTATGGATAGAACAGGCGAAGGAATTGCTTATTCTTTAGTTGATATTCTTCATGGAAATCGTCAGAATTTTGATGAACTGGAAGAGCGTTTGACTAGACTTGTTCCTAATATTGCCAGAATATCTTTACCCCGAAAAGAAAATCAAACTTTTGAGCTGGAATTAATTGATAAATATTCAGAACATCATATTCCTGCATCAGATATCTCTGATGGAACATTGCGAATTTTGGCATTTTTAGTAGCCCTATATCAAGAACAGACTCCCAGTATTATTTGTTTTGAAGAGTTAGAAAATGGAGTACATCCTTGGCTACTTCATAAGATGATGGAGCTATTAAAAATAGTTTCTACGGAAGGGATTAATGGCAATCCTGTACAGGTTTTGATTACAACTCATTCACCAGTATTACTTAATTATGTTGAACCTCATCAAGTTCGTGCTGTGGAACTAGATGACGAAGGGAAAACTCAAGTTCATTCTTTACCAACAGATTCGGTGCGGTTTCAAAAAGCATTAGAAGCCTATGATGGAGAATTAGGAGAACTTTGGTTTACTAATATCTTTGGAGGAAATCCTGTATGAATCGCTCAATTCGTATTGGGTTAATTGCAGAAGGTGCAACAGAATTAGGAAAAAGTGTTCCTTATATAAAGCCCGAAGAAGGAGGAAAAACTATTCCGAGAGGTAGCGAGGGTGCATTACACACATTAATTCGACGAGAACTTAAAAATATAGGCATTTCCGAATGCAATTTTGTACATCGACATCCAACATTAAAAGAAGGCAAAAAAAAAAAATAAGAACAGGACATTCAATCCTAGATAAAAAGTATTTAGCTCAATTAATAATTGCTTGGAAACCAGAAGAAGTCGATCTGATTGTTATTGTAGCTGATGCAGATGATATTTTACCAACAAGAAAAAAT
>CALLPS010000234.1 GCA_938015355.1 uncultured Pleurocapsa sp. | reverse complement strand
GGCAAGCAACTATATCAATGGTTATATCATCAAGGAGCGCGATCTCTGTTAGATATTTCCGTTTTCCCGAAGCAGTGGCGGGAAAAAATGGCGGATTATCCCATCGGGCGCTCGACAATTCATTATCGCAGTGTTGCCCCTGATCAAACTCGTAAATATCTCTTACAACTAAGAGATGGATTGATCATTGAGGCAGTGGGAATTCCCACCGCCAAACGTTTAACTGTCTGCGTTTCTTCCCAGGTTGGCTGTCCTATGGATTGCGATTTTTGCGCTACAGGAAAAGGCGGTTTTACGCGTAATTTAAGAGCTCATGAAATTGTCGATCAAGTATTGACCGTGCAAGAAGATTTTGCCCAAAGAGTCAGTAATGTCGTCTTTATGGGCATGGGAGAGCCGATGGCAAACATCAATCAGGTGGTGGCTGCGGTGAAATCGCTAAATCAAGATGTGGGAATTGGTGCGCGGTCAATTACGGTGTCTACTGTGGGTATTCCTGGCAAAATTCAGGAGTTAGCTCAACACAGATTACAGATAGTTTTAGCCGTTAGTCTCCATGCTTCTAATCAAGCTTTGCGAGAACAGTTAATTCCGAGTGCCCAAAAGTATACTTTGAATCATCTTTTAGATGAATGTCGAGATTATATTCAAGTTACAGGAAGAAGAGTAACTTTTGAATATGTTCTCCTAGCAGGAATTAATGATTTACCTGAAAATGCGAAAGAATTAACTCAATGTCTCAAAGGTTTTCAAACTCATGTCAATTTAATTCCCTATAATCCTATTTCTGAAGTTGATTATCAAAGACCAAATAGTCATCGAATTAGAATATTTACTAGTATTTTAGAAGCAGCAGGCATTGCCGTTAGTGTCCGCTATTCTCGTGGATTAGAAGCCGATGCTGCTTGTGGACAATTAAGAGCCTCAAAAATCTAAATGAAAATTTAAACAGATGTGGTGCCTATGACACAATAACTGTTAATTCCTGGTGCGTAAGCTTCAATTACTCTGCCTGTTGTAGCGCATTGCACCAGTAAATAGTCGCAACCATGACAAGAAGTTCGTCTAATGGAATTATCGATCAAATATCTTGTAGCGCGATCGCCGCAATTGGGGCAATGAATTGTTTGTGTATTAGTCATTGTTATATTTAAAAATAGATACAGTTAGTTTTTAAGTCATAAATTTTACTTAGGTAAAAACTATCAACTTAAATTATGTATTCCCAATTATAATTTTCATTTTTATAAAAATTATCTTACTTTATATATATTTCATGCAAATTAACCTTGATCCCTAGATATATAAAGCTAGCTTCACTAATTTTTGTTAACTAATTAGTATTTAATTAGCTACCCTGAACTAACAACTAATAACCAGAATCTTTGTCTTTTAAGTAGTCTTTGACAGTGGTTTTAATTAAGGCATAGTTATGGAAAAGATTTAAGGGAATATTCTCCTGAGTTAGTTCCTGGGTAACGCTTTCGAGCAAACGATCACTGACATATTCCATGACCACAGGCTGTTGAGTATATTTCCCCTCTTGTTTTTCCACCAGGCTGCGCCACATCAAGGATTCCAAAGCACCCAGTAAATCTAGTTTGCGAACTTTAGGAGTAATATCTGCTGCTAGTTCGGCGATTGTCGTCCATTCTCGATTAATTGCCAGCCAGTACATAATCGACTGTCCCAAAGAATCGAGACGGTTAAACTGCTCCTCTAGCAGTCGTCGAACATTGTAAAATAGAATTGTATCTTCGGCTAAAAATTCGGCGATCGCCCCATCAAACAAATCTTGGATAGAGGTAGCTACAATCTTCAATGCCAGGGCATTACAGCTATAACGCTGACACAACTCTTGCTGTTCTGCTCTAGTTGCCTTGGTATTATTCTTTGTTGAAGGGTGGCTTCCTTCTGATTTATTTTCTAGCTTAATTACCTCTTGTTCTTCCTGCCATTTTCGCCCTAAAGCTGCTTTAAAATTCTTTTTACTTACAGATTCTCCCAAAGATTTACTAAGCAATTTCCATAGCTTAGGAGCTACATCCCGCCTCAGATAACTGTCAGAATATCCAGAAATCTCTGCTATTTTGTCATAGGTTTGATTTTCCCAAGAGCCTTCAAAGATTGCTGTCTCAACATCGCTTAATCCGCGGTCGTATTGCGCTAGCATAGCTTGATTGGCAACTGTTAATGCTTGAGACAAATCCATATTTTGATCAATAAAACTAATCTCATCATAATCTCTACGATCGAACTAATTTCACCGTATATAAATACTTGACGTTCAAAAGATTAATAAAATGCGATTTTTTAAAAGATGCTATGGTGTATTGTTTTTTTAGATGCTCAAAACAACCTAAAATAATCACATTAGAGCTTTTTATAAAGAGACAACACGATTAACTAATTATCGAAAAGTACAAATCGATTATGATTATCAGAGCCTTCAGGAAAGCGATCGCCGTAGCAAATGCTCAATCTCCTTATGACAGAATACATCTCAAAATATTTTATCCTGCCGATAATTCCCAAACTGAAAATCCTTTTTCTAACACTCCTGCTACTAAAGATTTAGCCCCTTTTCCTGTAGTCATCTTTTTTAATGGTTTTAACTGTAGTTTATCTATGTATCAATGGCTGGCGATCGAGTTAGCCAAGGGAGGATTGGTCGTTATCTTATATGATTGGCTGGTCGAAACAAATAAAAATGTTTCTTTAACTCCTGGAGTCGATTTGACTGCTTTTTCAGAAGAAAACTATGGCAATGTTCCTTCTTCCTTAGCTTTGCCCATACTTCTAAAAGAATTAGATAATTTACAGGAAAATGGTGTATTGGCAGGTTTACTAGATCTGCAAACAATTATTTTGGGCGGACACTCTGCTGGAGGTAGGCTAGCTCTAGAAAATGCCGAGCCAAAGTTTTCTAATCGCCTGAAGGGTGTGTTTAGCTATGGTGCTCATTCTGCTGCCCCTCTACCCTTAAACAAAGAGCCTGGTACTATCTTATCTTTGCCCGACTCTTTACCTATGCTGTTGATCGGTGGTACGGAAGACGGGGTAATTGCCAACAACGGCAAAATATATGGCTTGGAGCAGTGGTCAACCGCTGCTACTCCTATCGTGCGTACTTTTAAAGAGGCTATTAATTCAGAACGAGGAGATAGTTATTTGGTTATAGTTGAAGGTGCAAATCACTTCACTATCGCCGATTCTGTCGATCCAACTCTCCGCGTAGCTGAAAATGATTTCGCCGCTACTAGATCTGATACTGAAGCTCGCTCCCTGATAGCTTCTATGATTGGTTTGTTTATCGATACGTTTATTCGCCAGCGATCGCCCAGGTCAAAATTTGAAGAACTACTACAAACTTACAATCACATGATTTCTTTAAGTGAGCGGAAATGATTAGGACAGCATTGCTACCGATTTTCAAGCCTAATTATGCTTTCAACGTTATAAGATAGAGTTACGGCGATCGCCTGAAGATCAACCATAAATTCTGACTCTAGCTGGAATTCAGTGTCTGGACTAACAAGCTGCTTGAGTTCCCCTATAGTCATGCCATTATGCTTCGCGGTATCCTTTAGGGAAAGTTTATCAGAATGCGATCGCAATTCTCAAATAGTACATTTGGAAACCTGTAATTTCAGAAGTGTAGCTTTCTACGAACGTCACGGCTTTAAAAGACAAGGAGAGATTAAGATTGCCGACTGTCCCGTCGTGTATCCGATGGTGCGCTATCCTAAAAGTCTGTAGAAGTAATTATTTAGG
>CALLPS010000233.1 GCA_938015355.1 uncultured Pleurocapsa sp. | reverse complement strand
ATCCCCAGGGGTCGCCAATGATGTAATCGATAATCGCTGCCCAGATTAAAATAAAGCTTGACCATGAAACTGAGGGGATCAATACAACACCTAGGGCTAAATCATTAATCTCAAATTGGAACAAGGTTATCTTCCTGTTTTTTTGTCAAAAGGTCTGATCGTAAATTTATCAATTGGTATTTTCGTATTGAGGGAGAACGCTACCAATAGTAATTCTTTGGGGGAGAGATAAGAATCTTAAAAAAGATCAATGTCATCGAAATGTGTAACTTTGGTGTAAAAGTATCTGAAGGTATCTGAAGTTAAAACATATTGTTCTGAGAATAGAGTCAGGTTTGTTGGCGGGACAATCAGATACATAAAACTTTTTACAGAAGATAATTAAGATAGTTACAATTTTCTGTTCTAACTAATGATCGATCAATCTTTAAAATCTGACTGTTGTTCAATGACAACCATCTCTGTAAATCAAAGATTCCTGCGATTTCATCATCTGAAATTTTACAGCTAAACCACAAAGTTATTCTCTTCTCCTTGGGCTGCCTGCCAACTACGAGCATCGTAATATAAATCAGCCAGAGTAATACTATACAATGCTTCTTTTAATTTTTGATGTAATCTTTGCCACAGACTAAAAGTCACCCAATCTTCTGCTAAATTCTTATCAGGAGAGTGATCGGCTAAAGGTTCGATCGTTTCTCCCACAGCTTCGAGGATTTTTCCTAGAGAAATTTGCTCTGGTTTCTCTGCTAACTGATAGCCTCCTTTTGACCCCCTCACTGATTTGACTATTCCTGCTCGTCGCATTTCAATCAATAATTTTTCAAGATAAGGTGCAGGTAAATCCTGTCTTTGAGCGATCATTTTAACTGAAGTAGGTTGATATTCTGGTTGTAAGGTGAGGTCTAATAAAGCCTTAACACTATAATGACCACGAGTAGTTAATTTCATTATTATTTTTAAATCCTTAGTAAAACTTATATGTATAACTCGATATTTTTTTGCAAACTTATCAATATTAATTTGTGGTCATAGCAATGTATGGATCAATAAACTTAAAATTAAAATTTTTATTTAGTTATTCCTGCTCAATAAGTGTAATATAGTTTTATATGAAGATAGCAAAGTAAAAAAATCAGCTTAATCTAAAACTTTAAGCTAGATGCAAAACTGTAAACCAAATAAATTTTTAGTTGTTTCAAATTAATGGCAAAAGCAACCCAACCACAACCTTTAGTAGGTCCAATATTAATAGATAAAGTCAAGGAGCTTGGTAATCTCTCGAAAGAGGATAAAGCTAAAAAGTGTGGCTATTATACAGTCACCAAAAACGGGGTCGAAAGAGTTAATATGATGAAATTCCTCAATGCTCTAATTGATGCAGAAGGGATTGAATTAGATAGCACTTCTAATGGACAAGGTAGAGGTGGTCGTTCCGCCAGTTATCGTATTAGCGTTCAATCCAATGGGAACTTATTAATTGGTTCTGCTTACACCAAAAAGATGGGTCTACAACAGGGAGATGAATTTGAGATAACTCTAGGCAGAAAGCATATTCATTTGCGACAAATCGGTGTTGATGAAGAAGAATAAGCCTTAAATAAATTTAATATTAGTGGGTGTCTCTGAATTGATCTTATGCTATTCAAAAGGCACAAACATAATTGGAGGGGTTCGGTTAAACGTAAGAATAGTAGCCGTTCAGCCTCTATTTTATTTTGCCTAAAATATCGACATAGATTGAAAATGGTTCAACTATCTGATTGAGTTAGCCAAAATAGATTTATTATTTTTGAATGCTAGAGTCCAACCCGCTGACTTGAAACGTTGATCTTTGATAATCGCTTGTTGGGGAAGATCTAGTTTTTTCAAGGCTACCGCATCTACTAGGAGATAGACTGGGTTATCTTGTTGCCAGTGTTTTCTGAGTTCGTCGATTGATTGATGTCGGACTTGGCGATCGCTATAAAAGTCTAGACTAGGTCGCTCCAAAGACATAGAGCTGTAAATTACAGTTCCAGGTTCAGTGTAGTGTTTCAGCATTTCAGCAATCGGTTTAACTGGTTCTGTCCCCTTGAGTTCCCAAATCCAGTGGGGAGAGATAATGAGTAAAAAAATCGATACAAATAAACCCCAAAATAGCAGAGGCACAAATTGTTTATCTTGCTGACTCAAGGCAATTGCTGTGGCACCGAAAGTAATACATAGGGAACCGCAAATAAAAGGCAAATAAAAATCAATATAGTGACGTATCCCCCAATTTAATCCAGCTACCGCGGCTAATATTGACATGAACGCAAAACTGTAGATCCAGATTCGGGGATAGCTAACATAGCTAGGTAAATTACAGATCTGATCTAGCTGTTTTCCCGCTACCAAAGCCAGTGCAGGAAAAAGTGGCAACACCAGCCAATAATCTTGAGGCAGCAGGAGCAATCCTACAGTAAAATAGCCCCCCAGCCAAACTGCTAATAATTTACCCCATCCCCAGTGAAAATTTTGCTTAATCGACTGTGCACCAACAAACATAACAAAGAGCCAAGGTAGTAAATATTGCAGAAATTGCAGGGAAGAAGCAACCAGAGTCAAGTCAAGTTCAACTTTTGCAAAATTAGCCTGAACTGCCAACAACCCTAGCAGATTCCAGGTAGTTTCCTGCCCCTGATAACGGAACCACAGGACAATATGCCAGACAATACTGGGAGTTGCGCCAATACCTAAGCCGAGCCAAAAATATGTAGAAGAGAGCAAACGTGGAGTATCCCATAACAAAAAGAGCAAAACAATCAGTAAAATTTGTGCCCCAAATAGCCCGTTGGTTAGGCTCATTAAACTAAAACCAATCCCGATCACCAGCGCCCATTGCAGATTACGACGCGATCGCAAAACTGCCCAAATCGTCAACAATTCAAAACAAAGCAAGGGTCCATTTAAAGTTGCCAAGCGACTGTAACGTACTACGGGTAGGCAACTCAAATAAACTAGAGCCGAAAACAAGGCAGGAAAACGAGCTACAAATATTTCACGACCAATAAAATACAGAAGCAGTACCGATGTTCCACCCAGCAAGGCTCCTGGAAGACGGGTAGTTAGTTCATTTGCCCCAGCAATAGAATAGGCGATCGCTACCAAATTATGTATTAAGGGAGGATTAAGATATGGTTTCCCCCAGATAGTGGGAAAAATCCAGTCCGTAGTTGCTGCTCCTTGATAGATTTCTTTGGCTACTAGCGCCAATGTTCCCTCTTGGGGATCCAATAAAGGTAAAGTAGCTAAATTGACTAGAAATAACATTAATGCTGCCAGAGATAAACCCAAAAGACATAGCCATTCAAGCCAAGCTTCACTTTGGCGTAGTTTGTTAGATGAGCGTCTCCAAATAGATATATGGTGAAATGACATAAGAGAGAACAGCGAAAAAATTATTGACGTTTCTGGTTTATCTTAGTAAGAGCGCAAAAATATAAATATCAAAACGTTTTTAACGTTATGTTACTAATACACAGCTAAACTTTTAGCGATGGCAATTTCTAATGAGGGTTACTTTTTAGACCAATAAACAGTTTCTAAAATAAGGCTTTCTAAATTTTTTTAGTATTCTCTTAAGTAAACAAGAATCAATATTACCCTAGAATCAGCCTTCCTCAGTTTAGCTCTTTCTGATATTGCCTACGAAGTCAATTTAAACTTCTTGAAGACGAAAAAATCATCGATTGTCAAGCTAAACTCTATTAAAAATTTAACAGCAGTTTTCGCTGCGGCGAATCAGGAGGAAATCATTCAGTTTTTTCTGCTGATCAATGTAAGATCGATTAACAAAGAATATGACAGAGTAATCCGAGACTAAAATGCTAGAATACTCCACAAATTAAGATGATTATATTAGAGCTAAAATCAATTAGCTGTATCGTCTCCCAATTTGACGGTTATGAACATATTAAATATAGTCAAATAGGGACTACCACAAGGTCATTGTCACAGAAGTCAAGTAATCTGTTTTCTGAAAAGACTCAACAGAGAATCTGTCTAGAACGCTAATTTTTTACTCATCTTATGGAAGAATCTTTTCAAATTACCATACAAATAATTATCGCCGTTCTAGCAGGTATCAGCGCACAAGTAGTAGCTGAATATTTTAAAGTTCCTAGTATCGTTTTTTTATTGTTGTTCGGGATCTTATTAGGCTCAGATGCTTTAAACATTCTGCATCCTCATAATTTAGGGGTGGGATTAGAAGTATTGGTTGCTCTTTCTGTCGCTATTATCCTATTTGAGGGGGGGCTAAATCTTGAACTAAGGGAGTTGGGAAAAGTTTCTGGTAGTTTGCGTAACCTAGTTACCATCGGAACTTTAATTACCTTAGTTGGTGGGGGGATGGCAGCTCATTGGCTAGCTGAATTTCCCTGGTCAATTGCATTTCTTTATGCCTCTTTGGTTGTAGTAACTGGTCCAACTGTCATCGGGCCTTTACTGAAACAAGTGAAAGTAGATCGACAGGTAGCAACTCTTTTAGAAGGGGAAGGAGTACTAATCGATCCTGTTGGGGCAATTTTAGCTGTTGTGGTACTCAACACAATTCTCAATACTAATGCCGCACCACTAGATATTATGACTGGTCTTCTACTGCGGCTCGGAATCGGCGCTATAGTTGGTGGTCTTGGAGGGTGGTTATTAGGTCTTTTATTAAAAAAAGTTAATAGTATTTCTGAAGAACTCAAAAACCTAGTGGTTTTAGCAGGAGTATGGGGACTATTTGGACTTTCCCAGAGTTTGTGCAGTGAGTCTGGTTTAATGGCCACTGTCGTCGCTGGTATTGTAGTTAAAGCTTCAGCTATTCCCGAAGAAAGACTCCTCAAAAGATTCAAGGGTCAACTGACAGTTCTTTGTGTTTCCGTCTTATTTATTCTGCTAGCTGCTGATTTATCAATTGCCAGTGTTTTTGCTTTAGGTTGGGGAAGTGTGCTGTCAGTGGGGGTATTAATGCTAATCGTCAGACCCATTAGCATTACCATTTGTACCTGGAATAGCAGTATGAATTGGAAACAAAAGCTTTTTTTAGCTTGGATTGCCCCGAAGGGTATAGTATCCGCCTCCGTAGCTTCTTTGTTCGCTATCTTGCTGACGGAAAGAGGAATTAATGGTGGAGCTGCGATCAAGGCATTAGTGTTTTTAACGATTCTGATGACGGTTTTCTTTCAGGGGTTGACTGCACGTTGGGTCGCAAATTGGCTCCAAATTACTTCTAGTGATGCCAAAGGAGCCGTAATTATCGGTTGCGATGGCTTGGGTCGTTTTATGGGTCGATTATTTCAACAGCTAGGGGAATCGGTTGTGATGATTGATACTGATCCCGAAGCTTGTAAAAAAGCAGAAGCAGATAATTTACCTGTGTTTCAAAGTAGTGCTCTGGATACGGAGGTTTTAGCCGAAGCAGGAATTGAATCTATGGGGACATTTTTAGCGTTAACGAATAATGGAGAAGTGAACTTAGTGTTGGCTCAAAGAGCAGTTGAAGAATTTCAACCTCCTCGAGTGTTAGCAGCCTTCCCCAAAAATAACTCTGCCGATAGTAGCAGTAAGATTAAAGTTAGTCAGGCATTGATTGCTGAGCTACCAATTAAAATCTGGAATAATTACATTGATGATGGTCAAATCAAACTAGGCAGGACAATTATACAAAAGTCAGACTTGTCCTTTAAATCAGCTCATTTAGAGGCGTTAGTTCGTGGGGGAGAAATGTTACCTTTGTTAGTAAAACGTGGCGATAATATACAAGTAGCTGTAGCGGCAGAAGAATGGCAAGCTAAAGATGAAATTTATTATTTGATCCATGATCCTAGACCCAAATTATTAAAACGACTTTCGGGAGGGAATCAATCGTCTCGCCTTTTATTAGAGAAACTCCCTGAAGTAGAAGAGCTTCCTCTACCAGAAACTATCCCACAACCATCTCCAGAGAAAATTTAAGGCAAACTCATTCTGATTAATAGATTTTTTGCAGAATTGTTTAAGCAAGATTGTCATATCATGTATGGGAAGTTTAATCAATAAGATCTTAATAAATTATGGATGTCAAACTAATAATACTTGTCTTAACTGGAATTTTTACGATCGCCTGCCTGTTTTTTGGAACTAAAGGTGGTTACTACGATACCGATAAATATGATGGTAATGGTTCAGCTCATTAACCCATTAATTTCAGTTCTAGACAAGTCTAGTTAAAAGCCTGACAGCTTTTTAGCTGTAATAACTTCTTCGGTAAATACTAAAGTACCTTCAATCTGAAATCAAAATTAGTAATAGACATCCTGACAACTAAGATTTGTACTCAATTTAACTCAATTTAAGTTAACTTCTCTTCAAATTAAAATAAACATTGTTACGGACATAACTTAAGATTTTAAACAAAGAGGTTAGTCAAATTGACCGAGATGGATGGTCGGGAAACCCAACCAGATCCAATAAGTCGGTTCTATAAGCTTGGGAAACCCAAGCATAGCTCGACTTCAAGTTCGGTGTTGGCAAACAGTCACAGCAGTTCCAAGTTGTCCTCCTGTTTTAGATAAGTCATCAAGTAGAACTTGTCCAAACATGGTGATAATCAGGGAAGCCGACAAGCAATCTGTGACTTGTCAGGTTAGTTAAAGTCTGGGTTATCAGGAGTTTAGTTTTATGAGAAGAAGTCAGGGAAAAGCTCAATCTACTTCCCTGCCTTTATCCTGTTTTGCTTATGCAGCAGGTCATGAAGATGAAGGTGTCTGTTTATTGCTTCGAGTCGGAGCATATCGTATTTTGCTTGATTGTGGTTTAGAAGATTTAAAGGTTTTATCTGAGTCGGAACAACCTCCAGTAGATTTGGTTTTTTGTTCCCATGCTCATGAGGATCATTGCCGTAGTCTACTAAAATTACATCGAGCTTTTCCTGAGCTACCCGTCTATACTAGCGAAGTCACGGCAAAACTATTACCGTGTCATTGGCTCAATGAAGATCCGCCTGAAAATGCAAATTGGTGTCAAACTTTGTCTTGGCGATCGCCATTTAGTATTGCTCCTGATTTACAGATAGAACTGGTTCCTGCGGGACATCTACCTGGGGCAGCAGCGATCGTCATTACCCATATAACCCCTGAGCGCAGCTACAAGATAATGTATACTGGGGATTTTTCGGTTTCTAACTTTCAATTAGTAGAAGGAATGTCGATCGAAAATCTTCGGGGTCTATCTCCTGATATTCTGATCCTTGAGGGAAGCTATGGTACGATGCGTCACCCCCATCGTCGTCTTCAGGAAAAGCAATTAATGGAGCGGATCAATCAAGCTTTGTCACAGGGCAAAAATGTACTATTGCCTGTCCCTCCAATAGGTTTGGGTCAAGAAATTCTTAAGTTATTACGCTCTCATCATCAGTTTACGGGGCAGGATCTCGACATTTGGGTTGATGAATCTGTGGCATTAACCTGCGATATTTATCTGGAATTGTTGTCTCAGTTCCCCCTCTCGGTTCAAAATTTTGCTAAACATCAACCTCTATTCTGGGATGAAAGGATTTGTCCTCGAATGCGACGGATCAATGATTCTCATCAATCTGAACAGAATAAGAATCCGCGGGTGGTCTTAGTCGACTATCGCAGCAATCTGTGGCAGTACTTAACGGATAAAACTACTGAATGGTTAGTCTTGTTACCAGAAAAGCCACAACTCTCTCAAAAATACAGTCATCCATACTTTTCTCAATTAGAACTGTTGCATAATTTATCTTCGGTGAAGATTGAAACTTATCTATTAGCAGAACACAGCGATGGGCGTAATACGACTCAGCTGATTCATAATTTACGACCGCAGCATGTTGTTTTAGTTCATGGTCTCTTTAACTATTTACTAGAACTTGCCAGCTTAGAAGAACTACGAAACCGTTATCAGCTCCATTCTCCTGCCCCAGGAATACTGGTCGAATTACCTGTTGGAGACCGCTTTGTTCAGCCCCAGGCTCCTCAACCTGTCTACTATGAAGGGGAATTAAACGAGACTGGCTCGATGATCGACATTACCCTCCCAGACACTATTAGTAGCGATTCTAGATGGAAAAATATTGCTGATACAGGAATTGTTCAGGCTCGATGGCAGGGTAATGAATTAATTATTAGAGGAGTATCTCAACGGGAATTACTAACCTCTAATAATCAGGCTCGAATATCATCTGATTTAGACTGTTGTAACCGATGTCGGCATTATAGTAACCAGCGCTGTTGGAATAAGTTTTCTCCTCTATATGGTTTTAGAGTCATTCCCGAAGGTTACTGTCCAGTTTTTGAAGCAGATAATGAATTAATTTAACTTGCTTTGGAGATTCATTTATCTTTTTGGCTGAAGTTAATCTTGATTATGTTCTGGGGATTGAGGATGGATTTGTTCTGCTTCAGGACAATCATCAGAAACAGAGATTTCGGTATTAATTTTAGATACTGAAGCCAGTTTTTTGGTCACAGCACCGATGCTTTCTAGACGTACCATTTCTTCCCAAGAACTAATTTCTTCCTCTTCTTCTATTTCATAACGGATTGTAACAATATCTCCCTCGAAATCAACAATGCGACAGGTTTCAATCCAGCGCTGTTGATCCCGCAAGAAAATACAAACTTCATAACCATCTTGACAGAGTTGATAAATCTTGCGGTGTAACATGGGTTCTCCTTTGTGAGTAACTCCTCGAACTTTATTTTATCCTTAACTGTATTTATCTATTATTGCTATTTTGAGACAATGATACAAGGGTTAGTTTGATTAACATTTAAGTGTTTTCAGGTTAAAAATCAGGTAAACATTTGCTAAGATTATTTAATGGGATTGGGCAATTTTTCTAAATAGCGCAGAAATTCCAATAACTGTTCATCAGTGAGGTGGAGGCGACTTCTTTTTCCATAACGACTCATGAGAAACTCTTTTCCCTGATCTTTTGTCCAGCTTAATCTTTTAATTTCTATATCAGTTTTTTGCTTGATTTCATTAAAATCCATGGCTGCCATTTCAGATTCAGACGTAGTGGTCGCAAAATCTTTGACAGAGTTAGTCCCAGCAACATTTTGCTCAGACAGAGAAACCTCATCAGGAATGTCGGCGGAGAAGGTATCTGCAAATAAGTTACTGGAAATAGAGGGCGGTTGAACTGGCTGCTCAACTTGCTCAGGAATGTTATCTAACGAAGATGAAGAAGATTCTACCAGAGAATTGCTGACCATAGCATCTTGAGAAGAGATCCTCTGGGGAACAACTTGTTCTGCCATCTCCGCAGTTTCGGAGTCGGGTTTACTGTGACTTGATACTTCCGATTTAGCCTGGGGAAAATTAACAATTGTGGCATCGTTAAGGGGTTTTGGCTTAATTAATGGTTCACTATCTAGTTTCGTTTTAGCTTGAGGGGAAATAGGGGAATCATTTGTGGTATTGGCGATCGCCGAGTTAATATTATTGGAGGTTGAATAACTGTCTAGACCTAAAGCTGCGATCGCTCTTTCTCTGGCAGCATCTTCCGCATTTTCTACAGTATCTGCACCAGCTAGGGCAGTAGCCAAGACGATACCATCTATCTGTACTGAAGCTTTGACAATATATATTCCTCGATCAATTTGGACTAATTCACTGACCAAACTTCCTTGAGGATACCGCTGACGAAATTTAGCTAACATTATTAACTTTGTATTTATTCTTAATTTAGATGTTAGTACCAATCTACTGTTTATTGCGCTGAGTAAAAAGAAATTTGCCAATAAGCATTGAGAATTTACAATAGATCTTGAATCGACTATAAATTAAACCTCGTCCATCTAGAAAGCTGTAGTTTTATATTCATGATTTAATCTTTACCGTTTTTTTGACTAGATGGTGCTATCTGCTACCTACTATCTACTACCTACGAACAGTCATCTTGAAAACTACTGGTTTCAAACTAGATGCGGTTTAACTCGCCATTTAGGCAAGTATTTAGTTCCTCAATTCCTTAATCAATCTCAATTTATTGAGGAATTGATTGATTATTACACCAAAACATAGATAGTCCGACCAGAAAAACTGAAGGACTAGTTATGTCATCATTATAATTTTGCACCAGAGAAAGTAAGGAGTATACTATCTCTTATCTCCTACGGTATAAATCAGTTAAATGTAGAGATTAGATTTAAACGAGCCACACTTCGTTATTCTACTCATCTCTGTGATTTAGAAAAACCGTAGATATATCCCAGGGATTAAACCGTGAAACAGGTAGTTTCCGCCTCAGAAAACCCTGGAAGATAAAGCTCGTATTGTGCAAACAGAGGAAGTTAGTATAGTTTTCTTCACTTCTGTTGTAATGACTAAATTAAAATCGGATAAGGATAATTTTTAGATGGAATTTTCAATCGCCACACTACTCGCCCAGTTCGTTGATGATAAGCTGGTTGCGGGTAAAAATCTAGAAAAGAAACTGGGTTGTGAAGAAAAGGAGAGTATTGAAAAGCTACAAATTACTTTGGATGCTCTCGAAAAAATAGAGGTCTTGATTAAAGAAAGAGGTAAATATCGACGGGTTTATGAAGACAATGTAGTTGAAGCCAAATTAAGATGTTCCAGCAAAGGATTTTGTTTTGCCATTCAAGAGTCAGAAAGTGCCGATGATATTTATATTCGGGAAAGTCATTTAAGTAATGCCTGGAATGGCGATCGCGTTTTTGTCAAAATCATCAAGGAAGGTAGTCGCCGTCGTTCCCCCGAAGGAGAGGTGAAGCTGATTTTAGAACGCTCAAACCCATCGTTGTTAGCTACGGTTAGCACCAATGAAGAGCAGTATAAAGCTATTCCTTTGGATGATCGTCTATTGTTTGAATTAGACCTTAAAGAAAATGGTCAAGACTTGCAGGCGGCATTAGAACACTTAGTTCATGTTTCTGTATTACGCTATCCTCTAGGACAGCATCCTCCCCTCGGCAAAGTAACCAAGGTTTTAGGTAGTGATGCCGAAGAAGCGGCGGATGTAGATATTGTCTCCTGTAAACATGATTTGCCCCTAGAGTTTCCTGAAAAGGCGATCGCGGCTACTTCTAAGTTACCTTCTGCCCGTATTCCCGCAGTAGAGATTAAAAATCGTCATGACTTACGAGATAAACTAACTTTTACCATTGAGACTGAATCTAATCTGCAACATACACCCTGGGTAGAAAACGCCTTTACCTTGGAAAAAACTGAATCAGATGAGTGGCAATTGGGAATACACATTGCTGATGTGGCACATTTTATTGAACAAGATACTTTATTGGATCGTATTGCCAGAAAACGAGGTTTAGCAGTCAATTTACGCAAACAAGTTTTGCCTCTGTTTCCCGAAAAAGTTAGTAAATTATGTTCTCTAATACCAGGAAGAAATCGCCTGACGATTTCAGTCATATTAACTTTTGATGCCCAGGGAAATACGGCGGAATACCAAATTATACCGAGTGTAATTTCTGTCGATCATCAGCTAACCTATCAAGAGACTCAAGCATTAATTGGCGATGAGAAGAAACCAGGTAAAAAATTAGCTAGCCTAGTCCCAATACTCAAAGATCTATTTTTTACCATCAGCCCTTTAGTTAAAGCGCAGCGGCTACAAAGAGGTGGGTTAGAAGTTATGACTCCCGAAAATTATAGTCTCTACAAAGATGAGGGGCGAGTTGGCACAATTTTGGGAGTGGCATCTTTGCCCGTACATGCAATGCTCACTGAGTTAACTATTCTGGCAGGCAAGGCAGTTGCCGAACACCTCCAGGCATTGGAGTTACCAGGAATATATTGCACCCAGTTGGAACCAGATGTGGAAGAATTGGAAGATCTGGTTAAGTTAGGCAATAACTTGGACTTGGATATTGATCTTGATGTACAAGACAGCGTTTCTTCTCAAGATTATCAACGTCTAACGGAACAGTTTGCTAACTCCTCGGCGGTAATGGTATTAAATTATCTGTTGCAAAGTACTTTTAAGCCAGTTAAGTATCTTACTGAACCAGGTAAGCACTTTGGATTAGCGTATGAAGGTGGCTATACTCATTGTATTTCTCCTGGTCAAAGATATATTGATTTAATTATTCAGCGTATCTTAAAAGCAGTGTTTGAGCATGGACGCGATCGCCGTCATAGTCGTACTAAACATGGCGTTGACCTAACTAGTAGCAGTTGTCAGGGACAAATTAATTGGAAAGTATTACCCCCTAATATTCAAGAGCAAATAGCCCTCGACATCCAGACTATGTTGCCCTTCTTAAATGATCGCGAAAAACAGGCTGAAGATGCAGAAAGAGACTTGGCTGGGTTGAAAAAAGCAGAACAAATGAAGGAACGTACAGGGAAAATCTTTGAAGGTCTCATTACAGGAGTTCAATCTTATGGCTTCTTTGTGGAAATAGAAGACTTGCTAGTGGAAGGTTTAGTTCATGTCAGCTCTCTTAAAGATGACTGGTATGAATATCGATCGCGCAATAGCTGCTTAGTTGGTCGCAAAAATCGTACGGCATATCGTTTGGGCGATCGCGTAGAGGTGGAAGTCAAGAGCGTAGACTACTATCGTCAGCAAATCGATCTCGTAACTGTTGGTGGTGGCAGCGAAGCCCAAAATGCTGATTGGGAAGAGGAATAGAAGGGATAAGGGATAAGGGATGAAGGATGAGGAAAGAAGTAAGAAGTTTACTTTTTTGCTTCCTAGTTTCTAATCCCTAGTTACAAAGACAAAAAGTTAAGAGCTAAGAAAAGTAACATTATTAAATTAAGAGTCTATGTTTTCAATTGGCAACGATATTAGAAAGGAGCAAGTGTATTGAAAGATCAGATAGTTGAGCAGGTAATTGACTTAGCAAATAAAAAGGGAGTTGAAGCAGAGGTTTTTTATGTTACTAGTCAGGATACACCGATTGAGTTTGGGAATAACCGTTTAAAGTCACTAGAAACGAAGGCTTCAGAGGGAATTGCCTTAAGGGTAATTGCTGACCATAAGCTGGGGTTTGCTAGTTCTACGGATTTAACTCGTTTAGCTGATTTGGTGGATGCTGCGGTAGCCACTGCGGAAATAGGCGATCCTGTGGAGTTTGATTTTACTCAAGATGTTAATTCCGTTGAACCCAAAAGTGATTATCAACCTCCTAGTACAGAAAAATTAGTCGAGGTGGGAGAAGATCTGATTAATCAGGTTCATCAATATAATCCTGAAATTTTGGTAGATGTCAGTTTTCATAGTGGTACTAGTCAGGTAAAATTGGCGACGACAACTAATGTTTATACAGAACAAAATAGCCGAAGTCTTAGTGCCTCTATTTCTGGTAATTTGGTACGAGGAGAGGACTTTTTACAAGCTTATGCTTATGAAGTTACCCGCGATCAAGTCCCCGACTATCAAGCTATTCTGCAAAAGTTAATTCTCAAGTACCAGCAGGCAGAAGGCAAAGCCAGTATTAAGAGTGGAACTTACCCTGTCTTGTTTACTCCTAGTGCTGTCGCCAGTACCATGGGCAGAATGTTTGGCACGATCTTTTCTGGTCAATCTGTGGTACAAAAAGCTTCTCCTCTGACGGATAAGTTAGGAGAGAAAATCGCTGATCAGAGAATTTCCGTCTTTGAAGATCCCAGCTTAGGAGTCTCTGCCTGTGAATTTGACGATGAGGGAGTACCTACCAACAAGAAGAACTTAATTGACCAAGGAATTGTTAAGCAATTTTACTGGGATAGACGCTGGGCAGCCCGCCAGGGAATAAAATCTAGTGGCAACGGTTTTCGTGGTGGTATTTCTCGCCCCAGCCCCAGTTTAGCTAATATTTGTATGAGTCCTGGTCAGACATCTGTAGCAGATTTAATTGCTGGCATGGATGAGGGTATTATTGTTGATCAGGTATTAGGCGCAGGACAATCTAACATTTTAGCGGGGGAATTTTCCGTCAATATTGATTTAGGTTACAAAGTTGAGCAGGGTAAAATTGTCGGCAGGGTAAAAGATACCATGGTGGCAGGAAATATTTTTGAAGCCTTTTGTAATTTGGTTGATTTAAGCGATCGCCCTGAATGGGTAGGTAGTAGTGCCTATGTCCCTCATATTTTGTTTGCTCAATTGGGAGTGGCAGCAAGGCAGTAAACTACCTGAAGCAATCATTATTAGCTACTCTAGATAGGGAAAAGGGCAAAGGGAAAAGGGAAAATCATGAAAAAAAGCAAGTTTGTAAGATTTTTGTTGCCGATTGTTTTGTGTTTAGCAACTTTACTAACTAGCTGTGTTGATTATGATGTGGGGGTTGATTTTACTACTCCTTACAGTGGTGAGATTACACAACATATTAAGGTTAGCGACAAGCTAAGTAATCTCGCTCCCTCCGATACAAAACGATGGTTAAACAGCTTGGAAAAGCGATCGCGCCAGCTTAAAGGCAAGGTTAAAAAGCTTGATGCTCAGGAACTTTTGTTAACTATTCCTTTTGGTAATGGTGCTGAATTAGCCGAAAAGTTTAATCAGCTCTTTCAATCTAGTATTGTTCCTAATGCCACTATTCCTAAAGATCAGGCAGATTTAATTAAGCTTAATTCCCAGGTATCGATTCATCAGAGTAATTTAATCTTTGTCGAGCGTAATAGTTTGGATTTGATGATCGATCTCAGAGCATTAGCAGTGCTTAGTCAACAAGATAAAATTATTATTGAGCCAAATGCGATCGCTGACTTAGAATTTCAGTTAACTACGCCCTGGATTGCCCATAGTGTTTCTCATGCAGATGATCTTGAGCCTATAAATAACACCCTTAAAAAAGGTTTGGTTTGGCAACTCCATCCAGGGGAAATAAATCACATCGAAGCTGTATTTTGGTTACCAAGTCCTATCGGTATTGGTGCCGTAGGGATTATTGTAGTGATGATTCTCGGCTTTTTACTTAAATATCGTCGCTTTCCTGGGGTAGTTTAATTAAAAGTATTGTTTTAGAAACAGTAATCTAATGTTCGTTATCTAACAAACAAAATCAAAGTCATATAAAGTCATATAGTATTTATTTAAAGCGATCGCAATTCGTAATGTGATCGCTTTTTTATTTGCATCTCAATATTTATACGACAGTATAAACACGTATTTATAAAATTTAGTTTAATTTATCTCTAGTATTTATCAAAAGGGGAGCATGTCAGTTTTGTAAGAACGCTTGAACTATGTAGCTAATTCATCGACTGTAACCATTAGTTGTCATAACAATAGTTCATTTGTATCGACATATTTGACATGCTCCCTATCAAAAGTATATTTTGTAACCACTAAATATACAATTCTTTCATAATAAAAACCAGTATTTACTTCAATTTACATTAATATTACCAGGCGGTTAGGTTATAGAAGAAGCAAACCGATGTAGCTGACTACAAATTAGATAATAAGTTTGTAAGCTATGTAACCCAATAAATAAATCTAAAAGGAAT
>CALLPS010000232.1 GCA_938015355.1 uncultured Pleurocapsa sp. | reverse complement strand
TTACTCAACCAAATTTCACCCTTTTGTCAGACTGCTATAATTCTATAATTTGTCATTAAATCCTGGTTTATGCTGCTGATTGCTATTTTTATCTTGGCGTTTATATTTGCCAGCTTTGTTGAATATTGGCTGCATCGCTTAATGCACATCTTTCCGCATTTTGGTCGAGATATTGTTCCCCACTACGAACATCATCGGGAAAATACAGCTAACGGAATGTTGTTAGAGTTTAAGGATTATTCGATGGTTTTACCCTTAAGCTTTCTATCGTTTTTTATCTCTGTCCCTGTAGGAATTAGTTTTTTCTTGGGGAGTTTAGTCTATGCAGCTTTTTCTGCCTATGCTCATCAGCTACAGCATGAAAACCCGATCAAATGCGTCTGGTTAAAAATGCCAGTTCACTATGTTCACCATAAATATAATCAATGGGAACACAACTTTGGTTTAGCAGTAGATTGGTGGGATAAGCTGTTTGGCACTTATCAAGCAGTAGATTGGTTAACGGAGAAAGAATTAGAAAATTCAGATCGAGGATACTGGCAAATTAAATGGTAAATCCGAAAACTATCCATCTATCTCTGTTACTGCCAATCCACTATTTTTAAGTCAGGAATTGTAAACCGATTCGTTTAGTTAGAATGCGAGTAGCAGCTAAAGCAATTCGTCTACTGTTTAAGGAATTAGTTAAGGCAAAAACCTAAACTATCGCGGCTGGGGTTAGTGTGTCTAATCCCTTATTTTTTTTCGATAAAATAACTAGAGGGAATTAGCAACCAAAAATATGAATCAGCAATGGCATTGGCAAACTTGGCAAAACTATTCCTACTTAACTTGCGATTTACTGTCAGCTTGGCAGCACGGTTTTTTTTCCTCGGAGTTTTATCCCCGCACTCCAGAAGATTTAACCTCCATTTTGCAACCTCAAACCTCGGCATATCGAGTTAAGCAAGTACATGGAAATTTAGTACTGACTCCTCCAGAAATAGTCGCGATAGTTAATCAAGAAAATTACGATAATTCTCTAGCGGAAGCAGATGGCATAATTAGCGATCGCCAGGGGCAATCTGTTTGGGTAGCCAGTGCGGACTGTACTCCTGTCTTGATTGGAGATATTAAGACAGGACAAGTATGTGGGATTCATGCTGGTTGGCGTGGGACAGCCCTCAAAATTGTGCCTCAGGCGATCGCTCGATTGTTAAAGTTTGGTAGTAATCAGGAGAATTTAAGGATTGGGATTGGCCCAGCGATCTCAGGAGAAGTGTATCAGGTTGATGAAAATGTAGCACTCAAAGTTGGTCAAACTATTATTGCTGATGCCCAGAGTAAAACCGACCCAGAAATACTTACTGAATTAAAGCAAATTCCCCAAACACCAATTTTAGATGATCAACTTCCAGGTAAAGCCCGCTTAAATGTATCCAGAGTCAATCAAATTCAACTAGAACAATTAGGTATTAGTTCAGAACAAATAGCGATCGCTCCCTACTGTACTTATAAAGAAAGCGATCGTCTCTTCTCTTACCGTCGTACAGGAGAGAAAAAAGTCCAGTGGTCAGGAATTATTGCCTCTTAGGTAATTTTATGGAACCGAAAAAGGGACAAATTCATAACCATTATTGGTTGATTTAATCTCAACTAACTGAATATTGCTCAGGCGATCGCCTGAAGGAGAGAATCTGACTTGTTCATTAGCTCCTACTGCCGCAAAGTTATTGTCTACCAGAGATTTTTGAATATTAGTCCTGGTTACTTGAGGGCTATTAGCCATGGCAGTAATTATTGCTTGGGTCGCGTCATAGGCCATGGCAGTACGCCAGCTAACCTCTGCTCCCCAGAGTTGCTGGGAAGTCTGAGCAAAATCACTTTCTGGGTTACTTTTGATGTGCCAGGGAATTTCTAGCACCATTCCTGCGGCAGCTTCCCCACCAATTTGTAGAGTTTTGGATGTATAAATATCATCTCCACCCAATAAGCTTAAGCGTTGGCGGTTAACCTGAATAACTTGTAAAGCTTTATCTAGTTTTCTCGGGTTAGTAGAAAGCATAATTGCTTCTGCACCTCCTTCTAAAGCTTGTTGAAAGGAATCCGTTGCACTAAAATTTGGATCTGCTAGGTCAAAAATATTTGTTACTTTTCCTCCTGCCAAAGATACTGCCGACCTAAATTCTAATTTGAGTGAGTTGCTGTGCTCACTCTGCGAATTATAAAAAATCGCTACTTTTCGCTGCTGTTTTGATTCGATCATGTATTGTGCCAAAGCTCTTGCGGCAATGAAATCATTAGATACAGTGCGAAAAATATAGGGATTGAGATTAGATAATTTAACGGAGCTACTGACAGGGGAAATAGCTACTAAGTTATTAGCCTGATATATTTCAGCAGTGGAGAGGGTAACGTCACTAGTATAATGACCGACAACTCCTAAAATTTCTTGATTTTGACCAAGAGCCTCCGCAATTTTTTGTGCTAATTCTGGCTGATTTTCATCATTGACAATTTGTATTTTTAGAGGAATATTATTAATTCCTCCTTGTTGATTGATTTGATTTTGGGCTTGAGCAACCCCTCTTAAAACTTCAAGTGCTGAATTAAGGTTGGTTCCCAGGGGAATCGGAACTGCAATACCATAGGATTTCCCTTGACCAATCAGTGCATTGTTAAAGTAGATCAATGCTTCTGGGTCATTACTCTTGTTCTTAAGAGAAGCAGAGAATAAAGATGCTGCTTTTTGATAATTACCTTGAGCAAAAGCCGCTGTTGCCATTTCTTTTTCGGGAGTAGCTAGCCGAGAGATTAATATTTTTTCTCCTTGGCTAAACTCTTGGCTTAATTCGCTGTCTATTTGTGTGGAATTATTATTGTTATTGTTATTAGAAGATGTTCCGATATTTACTATTCGAGGATAAATTAATCTCCCTAAAAAGATAATAAGTATTAAAGGAATAATTAAGTTTAAATACTTGATATTAAAATAATTAGCTAGGGATTTTTGATTGGATTTAGTTTGTGGTTGGGATAATAGTTTAGAATTAATCTTTTTTGCTTGATAATTATCTAGTTTTAAATATTCTTGGAGAATTTCCCTCACCTCTGTCGCCGTGCTAAAGCGATCGCTTGGATTGGGTTCAAGCATAGTACTTAAAATCAATTCTAGCTTAGGATTAATGTTCACAAACGATTGCCAATTCCATTGAGAATCAACACTGTTTCTTAATTCTTGAGGTGTTTTTCCCGATAATAAGACCACCGCCGTAGCAGCTAGAGCATATAAGTCAGTATGAGGATAAACTATACCTTTCATGACCTGTTCAGGAGGAGCATAATTAGCTTTACCAATTGCTGTTCCAATGAGAGGCACTGAATGCTTATAATCTGAATTTGATAGCTCTAATTGAGTTTTGTTTTCTACTTCTTTAATGCAGCCAAAATCAATCAGAATTGGCAGCTTTTTTTTATTGCTTAACATCAGGTTTTCGGGAGAAATATCGCGGTGAATTATTCCCTCAGAATGGATGTACTCCAGAATTGGTAAAACTTTTATAAGTAGTTGTTCAATCTCTTGCTCATTAAATTTTTGTCCTTTTTTTGACCGTTGATTTAGTAGCTGATGATATGTGATTCCTTCTACATAATCTTGAACCAAAAATAAACATCCACTATCGGCATTTCCATAGCGTAAGATCTGATGAAATTTGGGAATTTGAGGGTGTTCCAGACGATGTAGTGCTTCAGCTTCTCTCTCGAACATTTTTTGCGCTTTTTCTAGAGCAGAAGCTTTTTTCATCTGAGGCGCAAATTCTTTAAGAACACAACGTTCATTAAAACGATTAATATCTTCAGCCAAATAAGTACGACTAAAACCTCCAGAACCTAATTGACTCAAAATACGATATCGAGATTGTACTTTATCTCCTGGATTAAATGTTTCCATAGTATTTATTTAAAGGATAGAAATTATTGTTTGATAAAAATTTAGTATTATTGAATAATAGGCTATTTCCGCAGCCTAGTTAGTATCATAATTTCTAAAAATTACATAAGTGGGTGGGTGAAATTAAATATAAAACTAAATATAAAACGGTTGTGGCAAGGGATAGGTGATCGGGGTTGGGGGTTAGGGCAAAAATTAACTACCTAGTACCGCTGCGCGGAAGTAATGAAAATAGGCTCTAATTGCTGCATTCAGCAATTGACTCAGAAGGCTACCGCTGCTCTGGAGCAGGTTAAGTCAAATATTGCCTTAGAAACTGAGAAATTAGTTCGTCTAGAAGGATAAAATTGAAACTTGTTTTTTATTCAGGGGATTCTCTTTCTGCCAAAATAGCGGTTAGACTCTGTGTTTAATCTCGGAAATGTTTAAGAAATCGCGATTTAATCTTTCTCCCATAGCAATTGAATATTCTCGACTGACTATTTGCATCTGGTTAGCGATCGCCGTAGCTGGCTTTTTTGCCTTTAGTTCCTTGAAATATTCTCTATTTCCTGCGGTTAACTTTCCTGTGGTGGTCATTCGGGCACAGGCTGAGACAAACTCGGTTTTACTGACGGAAGCAGAGGTGACTAATCCCTTGGAAAACGCGTTATCGGATCTTCCTGGGTTAGCACAACTATTTTCTTCGACATATCCAGGACAAACGGTACTTAATCTCTTATTGGATACCGATATTGATGTTGAAGAGGCTACTGCCAAAGTTGAAGCTAGTTTTAAGCAATTGACTTTGCCCTCGGGTACAGATTTAGAGGTAATACCTTTTAACCTCAATGAAACAAGTGCCATCAGCTATATCGTCACTAATGAAGAGCGCAATTTAACCAAATTAAACCAGATTACAAATAAAAAAATTATCCCCGCTATTGCTCAATTACCAGGAGTGCAACGAGTCGATATTTTAGGTAATTTGAATGGTGATATTAATCAGGAGATTCCTACCGCCAATAGCAATAGTTTGGTTCATTTTAATGGCAAAAAAGCGATCGCTTTCCAAGTAATTAAACAAGCCGAGGCTAATACCTTGGAAGTAGTGCGGCAAGTTGAACAACAGGTAGGGCAAATAAAATCTCAGTTACCAGAAGTAGAATTGATTCTCGCTGAAACTCCCGCAGGTTATATCAGAGAAGCAACTAAAGCCACGATTGAAACTTTATTAGGGGCGGTAGCTTTAGCAATTTTAGTAATTTATCCCTTCCTGGGTAATTTTAAAGCAACTTTAATTACAGCGATCGCTATTCCCGTATCTCTACTGGGGACATTTATTGTGATGGCGGTGGCGGGCTTTAACTTTGAAACCTTAACCCTGCTGGCTTTAGCCTTGGCAATTGGCATTATTGTGGACGATGCTATTGTGGAAATCGAAAACATCATGCGCCACCTAGAAGAGGGAGAAAGTCCTCGTCAGGCTGCTTTATCAGCTACCCGTGAAATTGGTTTAACTGCCTCCATTTCTACTTTAACGATTGTGGCGGTATTTCTGCCTATCGGCTTAATGGGGGGGACATTAGGGCAGTTTTTTCGTCCTTTTGGGTTAACCATCTCCGCTGCGGTATTAACTTCCCTCTTAGCAGCCAGGACTTTAGTACCTGTATTAGCTGTCTATTGGCTGTCCCACCAAGATCTGAAAAAATCCCTCCATCAACCAGGATTATTGGTTAATCGTTATCGTAATTTACTGCAATGGGCATTAAATCATCGTCAACAGGTAATTGCGATCGCGATCGCCAGTTTTATCGCAGGAATTGCTTTAATTCCCCTAATTCCCCAGGGTTTTGTACCTCAGTTGGATCGAGGAGAATTTAAAATTGTCTATACTACTGCCTTACCGAAACTAGCTAATAATATCTCGACTAGCACTGATTCTCCATCACCTGAATCAGCTACATCCAGTCAATTTAGCTGGTTAAAAAACATTGCGCGATCGCCAGAACAGATCTTACTCCGCCGAACTTCAACCGTAGGCAAACAGATCGAGTTAACTGTTTTAAATCATCCAGATGTAGAATCTGTCTATACCATTGCAGGAGTGAGAGGAGAACCAAATAAAGGAAAGCTCTATGTCAAACTTAAGCAAGAGCGTAATTTAACTACCAGTCAAGTGCAGACTGAGGTGCGCCAAAACCTGCCTCAAATTCCGAAAGTGATTGTTAGTGTTGAAGACATACCCTTTGTCGAAACAGGGGAAGATCCTTCTTTTAAAGTGTCCTTAGAAGGAGAAAACATAGACAGTTTAAGACAAAGTGCGATCGCTTTTCAATCAGAAATTCAACAGCTACCAGGATTTAATGATGTCCGTGTCGATGGGGTAGGACAACCCTTAACCAAACTAATTCACCTAGATCAAAAACGAGTGGCTTATATTAATGCTAACCTGACGGCAGATCAGGGAATTGGGGATGCCACAGCCAAGGCTAAAGCGATCGCCAATAAAATATTACCTGCTGATATCGGTTTTGATTTAGAAGGAGATTCAGCCAGATCTAAAAAGATCCTGGGGGAATTCGCCATTACCCTAACTCTTGCGGTAATTTGCATGTTGATTGTGCTCTATTTGCCGTTTCGTCGTTGGCTCGAACCATTAGTAATCGGTTTGTCTCTACCATTATCTATTGTGGGAGCAATGTTAGCATTACTAATTACTCAAAGCGATTTTGGCATGATATCTTTGATTGGCTTAATTTTCTTGCTGGGACTATTGGATAAAAACGCTATTTTACTTTTAGACTATGCCAATCAATTACGCTTATCTGGGATGAATCGTACCGAAGCGATCCTAAAAACTGGAGTTTTACGTTTACGCCCCATTGTCATGACAACTTTTTCCACAATTTTAGGCATGTTGCCCATCGCCTTGGGTTGGGGTGCAGGTTCGGAATTACGTCAGCCAATGGCAGTGGGAATTATTGGTGGTTTAATTACCTCTTCTCTACTAAGTTTGATAGTTGTCCCCGTACTCTATACCCTGCTGGAAGATAGTAATAAAAAAAGCTCTTAGCTCTTAGCTTTAAAAGATAGATTTAACCCCTCTATATTCTGAAATTCTATAGGGAAACTATGCACGAAACAGACATGACCAAGGCGCTAATCTTCACTGTTAAAGATTGGTTGTCAACTCAGTCAGAAAAACAGCAGATCGAAAAAATTCACCTTGTTGTAGGACAGTTTACCTGTGTTGAACCTGCAAGCCTCAAGTTTGCCTTTGAAGTTCAAACTCGCAACACTTTTTTAGAAGGAGTTGAACTAATTATTAAAGATATTCCCCTAATTGCCTTTTGTCACCTCTGCCAACATGAATATAAACCTCAGATTGGCTTGCAATATAGTTGTCCTGACTGTAATTCCCCCATGGAAGATATCAGATCTGGAAGAGAATTAAAAATAGACCATATTGAATATTCAACTATTGAGGAGTCCGCGCATGATAAACTTCGCGCCCTAAAGGATTAGCTAGCGCCTCATCCCTTATCCCTTATCCCTTATCCCTTATCCCTTTAAAGTTATGCACCAAACATTTGACGCTGCCATAGAACTCAACTTACTCCACGCCAACCAAGATGGGGCAGATCATAACCGCGCTCATTTTGATCAGTGGGGAATTACTTGCCTCAATTTAATGAGTAGCCCTGGGGCGGGGAAAACAGTCTTGTTAGAAAAAACTCTTGCTGCTTTACAAGACAAAATAAGCATGGCAGTAATTGAAGGAGATATGACCACAGAATTAGATGCGGATCGGCTGCGTCAGTATAATGTCCCCGTAATTCCCATTAATACAGGACGTTCTTGCCATTTAGATTCCAAGATGGTTGCAGGGGGAATTCATACTCTCCAGCATCAACATCATCCTGAAGCGATCGATTTAGTTTTAGTGGAAAATGTTGGTAACTTAGTTTGTCCAGCAGAATTTGAAGTGGGGGAACATGCCAAGGTTGCTTTGTTGAGTGTTACAGAGGGAGAAGACAAACCCTTAAAATACCCCGTGATGTTTCAGGAAGCTGATTGTTTATTGATTACTAAGATTGATTTAGTCCCCTATTTAGATGTAGATCTAGAGCGTATTATTAATAATGTTCGTCAGATGAACCCTAAAGTAGAGATTTTTTCTGTATCGGCTAAAACAGAACAGGGGTTAGATCTTTGGTTTGATTGGTTATTAACTAAAGTACAGAAATAGTAGGTTGATAATTATTCTTTAAGCATTGCTTGACAACTTCTATAAGTTGTCAAATTAAAATTATTAGCGTAAATGTATCTTAATATATTGTGCCATAAAAAAATGAGCACTAAAAATTACAAAACTGCAACATCATTATGATGTATTACTTATTTTCAATAATTAGAAATCTTAATGAATAGAAGAAAATTACTATCCATACTAAGTATATTTTGCTTAAGCTTAATATTAACTATTAGTTGTTCTCCTGCTCCACAATCTTCCGATTCAGGAGGGACAGATGCTCCTCAAGAGGAAGCAATTGTCATTGGGTACAGTAACTGGGCTGGTTGGTGGCCCTGGGCGATCGCCGAACAAGAGGGATTGTTTGCTAAAAATAACGTTAATGTGGAAATGAAGTGGTTTGATGGCTACTTAGCGTCAATGGAAGCTTTTGCTGCTGGTCAGTTAGATGGCAATTCTCAAACCCTCAACGATACTATTTCTTTTGCTGCTGATGCTGTTAATGGGGAAGTAGCTATTTTAGTTAATGATAATTCCGCAGGAAATGACAAAATTATTGTTACAGAAGATATTAATACTATTGAAGATTTAAAAGGAAAAAAAGTAGCAGTAGAAGAAGGAGTCGTTGACGATTTTTTACTTACCTTAGCTCTGGAATCTAAAGGAATGAAGCGAGATGATGTTGAGATTGTTCCTCTAGAAACTGGTGCGGCTGCTGCTGCTTTTGCCTCGGGACAAGCTGATGCGGTGGGGGCATTTCCTCCTTTTTGGTTAACAGCTCTCAAAAGGGAAGGTTCTAAAGAATTAATTTCCTCAGCAGAATTTCCTGGGGCAATTCCTGATTTATTGGTAGTCAGTCAAAAGTTAATTGATCAACAGCCAGAAAAAGCCCAAGCACTAGTTAATACTTGGTTTGATGTCCTGGATTTTATGGAGAAAAATCCCCAAAAAGCAGATGAAATCATGGCAGCTAGAGCCGATGTTACTACAGAAGAGTTACAGCTACTTAAAAAAGGAACGAGAATATTCACTATTGAGGAAAACTTAGAAGCTTTTAGTAATGGCAGTAACATGAAACATATGCCCTTTGCTGCGCCACAGATGGCAGAATTTATGGTGGGAGTAGGCTTCATTCCTGAAGCTCCAGATCTATCTAAAATTTTAGATGATCAGTTTGTCCAAGCCTATGCTGATGCTGCAAAGTAGTATTTAAATAATGCTTAATTAGTAATAACTAAATTTCTCAAGAGCTACTTAGTTAAAAATAGTAAATATAATTTTTCAGCTAAGTAGTTGAACAACATATAATATTCTCTGGAGATATAATTACAAATGTGATCATGATTTATTTATATTAGTTCTAACATCACATTTTTATTTTTTTCTAATACAATAGATGTCTTAAGTATTATTGATATCGATAGCTAAAGAATTTATAAGTAATGACCAAACCTGAGTCTATTAAAGCTCTGAATTCTCAAGAAAAAAAAGACAATTTAAACCCGACTGTTTTTTGGCGTATTGCGGATGATATCCCTAAATCTTTATCCTGGATTTTAATCGGTTTATCGATCGCCTTACCCTTATTGATTTGGTTCTTGGCTAGCGAATATTCAGGAATGGATTCGGTTTTTTTGCCTTCTCCTGGTGATGTTATCGTTGCTTTTAAAAGACTCTGGTCAAAAGGATATTTAACTCAAGATACAGTCAGTAGCTTCACTAGAGTTACTATCGGGTTTATACTATCGGCAATAGTTGCTGTTCCCTTGGGAATTTTGATGGGAGCTTTTGCCAGTATTCGGGCTTTGTTTGAGCCAATTATCGGCATCTTGCGCTATATGCCAGCCCCTGCTTTTATTCCTTTGTTAATTATCTATCTGGGGATTGATGAAGCACCAAAAATTGCCCTGATATTTATCGGGACAGTGTTTTTTAATCTCCTGATGATTATGGATAGTGTCAAGTTTGTGCCTCATGAGTTAATCGAAACAACCTACACTTTGGGCGGTAAACGTTGGCAAGTTCTATTCCAGGTAATCACTCCCTATATTCTGCCTCGTATTATCGATACATTTCGAGTGAATATGGCAGCTTCCTGGAATTTAGTAGTGGTAGCTGAATTATTGGCAGCAAATGAAGGTTTAGGTAAAAGAATTTTATTGGCTCAGAAATTCTTAAGGACTGAAGAGATCTTTGCGTGTTTAATTATTTTGGGTTTAATTGGTTTTGCGATCGATATTTTCTTTCGATTGCTAGTTAGGTTTTCCTGTAGATGGGCATTCTAAAGGGATGAGGGATAA
>CALLPS010000231.1 GCA_938015355.1 uncultured Pleurocapsa sp. | reverse complement strand
GCCACAAGGGCATATCCGAAGGTGTATCCGTGATAGACAATGTCCTTTAGGAAAAACTTAAAGCTAGAAGGGTTTAATACCCCATCGTCGATGCGTTGTCTACAATCAGGAGGACGCGACGTAGGAGCTTATCCGCAGGTGTACCCCCATTCGAGGGCAAGTCCCCATACGAGGATAAACCATATGCGCGAAGCGAAGCTAGTCCTTTAGGGAAGCGGTATCCGTGATAGACAAGGGCATAACATATCCTTTAGGGCTAATCCAAAGAGTGCTTACAGCTTATAGCTTATAGCTGGGGCGAAGCCCCTTTATCTGAGAAAAGGCAAAAAATATTGTACTTTATGAATCTAAAAACTGCTATATAAAGTATGAGATTTCCATGAGCTATTTATACTCTTTAGGTATAAATTTATTTAAAGTAGCCTTAATACATATTATTTTTTGCCAAAGACTTTCTCAGTTCACATGAGCCTAATTATTGATTTTTTGGTCATAGAGCCTCCATAAAATAGTCATGAAACCTCCTCAGCTTTATTTACTAGTTCCAGACGAATTGCCTAGTCAAAATGAACTCAATGAAGCTAGCAAAGCATCAATTTTGCTGTCATTAAATCTTGCTTTAGAATCACTAGATCTTGCTTCACAAGAACAAGCTATTGCGAAAACTAATCAAGCATTAGCAATTTTAAAATCAAGCGATATATTGCCAGTAGGTCACAACTTACGCAATACTAAAAAATACAGGGAAGCATTAGATTATGATCGCTACTTTAATGTTGAGCATATAAAATCAAGTGAGCCAGAAATTTGTCTTTTGAAAAGTATTTTAGTTGCCTATAAATGTTTTCTGCTATTAGAAAAAGAAAGTAATACTTTCAATTTAGAAAAGATAAAAGTTCAACGACAGGGATTTAGAAGTTATTTTCTATTACTTGGCAGAGTTTATAATTTAATTGCAGACAACAATCATGAACAAAACTAACCCACAGAATATTTGGCAAGGTTTTCATTGGTCTTTTTTTATTAATGTTCAAGGTTTGATTATTTGCATGTTGCGTTTTGAACAATTGATTGATAAAGATCGTATTAAACTTGCAGGAATAGAATTACAAACTGCCGCTAATTTGATGTTAGCAGCAGCGGCATCAATGGAACTTGCAGGAGACTTTAGTCGAGCAGAATATGAAGATTATATTCGTCCGACAATGATGTCTCCTAATGTTCAATCTGATAATTTTAGTGGTTTAATGTTTTGGGATCATGCTTATTTAATGAAAATTTGGCAGCAAATTCAGCCTAAATTCAAAAATATGCCTCTGAGATTAAAATCTGAACAAGATGAATTTATTATGGCTTACAGGACTCTTGCTAAGTCTCATAAAAGAGTTTGCAGTGAATTTGGTGGAAAAGAGATTGCTAGCTTGCATTCTCAGAATACAACAGCTATAAAAATTTTAGATAAATTTGAATATAGTCGTCATAAATTGATTAGTAATTCTTCAATTAAAACTGTTTAATAAATTGCTAATTTCTAGAGATTACTATTAATTAATATCTGACAATAATTGCTTAAGTTAACCTAAGAAAATAAGTTTAAACCAAGAAATATGCAAAGAACTATTGAAGCAGAATTAATGAATGATGAAGAACAAAGTAATGCTTATGCTTTGGCTGACTTTACAGAGCCTAATCGTTATTTTATCAAACTTTTTCAAGCAACTTTTGGCCTCCAGATTCAAGGTCATATCCTTGATATCGGCTGTGGCAATGCCGATATTACGATCGCTTTGGCGAAAGTATATCCTGATTGTTTGATAGACGGAATTGATGGTTCAGCATCGATGTTAGATCATGGACGTAAAACTCTTAAGAATCAGCCGATAAAGATTCAAAAAAATATCCGTCTCCTAGAAGGAATCGTCCCTGATCTTGAATTGCCAGAGGCAAATTATGATGTAATCATGAGCAACAGTGTGCTGCATCATCTACATAATCCAGCTATTTTATGGCAATTTATTAAATCTTATGGAGTTCGGGGCAGCCGAGTTTTTATCGGTGATTTACTCCGCCCTGCAAGCCCTGAAAAAGCGAGACAGATAGTTGAATTATATGCCAGTAATGAACCAGAAATATTGAAAAGAGATTTTTATAATTCTCTCTTAGCTGCATTTGAAATATCAGAAATTAACGAACAATTAAAGTTAGCTAATCTAGAGAAATTATCAGTAGCAAAAATTAGCGATCGCCATGTGCTTATTTCAGGATTTTTGTAAAAAGATTACGACAAAAGTTAATAATTAGATCCTACTTTGATAATTTAGTTCACTAAATAAAATCTCAATTTTGGTACCTTCAGTTTTATCCAATTCAATTTTGCCATGGAGTTGTTCTACTAGAGTAAGAACCAATTCTAATCCTAAGGAATCGCTATTGTGCAAATCCATATCTTGTCCAAAGCCAACTCCATCATCTTGAATAGTGAGTAAAATTTGATGATGGGTATTTTGTTTCAAACTTAACCAAATATTGCCCCTAGGGCGATCGCAAAAGCCATGTTCAATAGCATTAGAAACAAGTTCATTAACAATTAAGCCACAGGGATTAGCACTTTCAATGTTAAGTTCAATTGGCTCAAGATCAAGCTGTAAATTAATATTTCTTTCTTCGCTTCCTTGAGAATAAGCTAAATTATCGACTAAAGATTTAATATACTCAGCAAAATTTACTTTATCTAACTTACTATTACCGTATAGATGCTGGTGAACTAGAGCCATGGATGTAATGCGATTTTGACAATTTTCTAGTAATTTAATCATTTCTGGATCATCAATATAACTACTCTGAAAATCTAGCAAGCTAGAAACCACCAACAAATTATTTTTGACTCGATGATGGATTTCTTTGAGGAGAATTTCCTTTTGTTTTAATGATTTTTGGACTGAAGCATGATCTTTAAGATTTTGATATAAATGAGCATTTTCAATCGAAATTGATACTTGAGATAATAAAACCTGGAGTACTTTTAGTTTTTGTGGGGTAAATGCGCCTCTAGCCAAGCTATTTTCTAGATAAATGATTCCCTGTAAATTATCCTGATAAATCATCGGACAGCCGAGAATAGATTTGGGCTGATGTTCGACAATGTAGGGATCATTGATAAATCGATCATCTTCTGAGGCGTGATCGAGAATTACCGTTTCCTGACTGCTTTGAATATAGTTGATGATCGAAAGTGGCAGATCTTGGTATTCAACTAAGGGAATATGAGGCAGAATAACTTTTTTTGACCTAGAAACTGTGGCTGATGCCACAACAGTCAAAACTGAATTTTGGATTAAAAGTAAGACGCTCTTTTGCGCTCCTGCATTTTCAATCACAATCTCCATCATTTTCGATAGTAAATTGTCTAAAATAATTTCCGAAGAAATAGCCTGAGATGCTTTAATTACCGAAAACAAATCTAAAGAAGCCAAATTCAAGCCAGATTCATAATTGTTTGCTGCCATGGTCGCAGTTTGATCATGATCAGTAGTAGCCGATTCTAGGAGCAGATTTCTCTTTAATAATGCTCCATATCGGGAATTTAAATCTGCCGTTTTAGCTAGGGCTCCCCATCTTCTATATTTATTGCAAGCATCTGTTAGGTAAAATCCAGCTATTTTAGTCCTACCTTTTGAGAGATAAAATTCTCCTGTTAATTCCTCTGCTAGTGCAGTTTCATGAAGATATCCTGCTTCAGTTGCCAAGATAATTGCTCGATCATAATGTTCCGCTGCTGGTTCATATTCTCCTGAAACTTTAGCTATTTCAGCGGTAATTAGCTTATATTTATGTAAATAGTTATCTGGTGCATAGTCGGCCCATTGCTTCATTTGCTGTTGACAAGATAATATTTCTGGCAAATATGTAGACTTAAGGTCAGAATTCTCGGCACACAGAGCTAACATCCCTAAAGAATAATAAAAATGATAGGCAGAAAAGCACATCAGACCTACTGCCCCTGGCAAATATTTTTTTCCCTGATGAGCATTGATAATTGCTTGTTGATAATCCTTAAAGAAGTAACAAAGAATTAATTTAATCAGATAAAAAGCAAACAATGACATCGCGTTGTTTGTTGACTGCCATCTTGGCAGCATTTGTGACTCATCAAAACTCTTCCCTACTAGTAATAACTTGTTGACGGCTAGACCCTGTAAATTGAGATTTAGTTGATGCCACATGCGAGCATAATGCAACTGAAAATCTTGTTTTAAATAATTGATAAAATTGATTTGCTTCCAGGATTTTTCCTCAGCGGTAGGTAAAGACTCTCCAACATGAAACAGATGAGCACAGTAACGAGTCGCATGCCAACAAGCATGTTCTATATCACCGAATTCCAACCCACTTTGAATTCCCAGCAAAAAATGTTCTAGAGTGGAAATTGCAGGTTCTTTCCAATGACGAATCATGTTATTAAACACAAAATCCGTTCGGGATTTTGTTGCTTGAGAATCATATTTTTCTTGTATTTCCAGAGCCAGTTTACCGAATTGATATCCAGTCTCAATGTTTCCCTTAGTACATAAGAGCAGACCAGAAGAAGCATAAACATGACCTGACAATGCACAATTTCCCGATTGCACACAAAGTTCAATCATGCTATCGATTAAATGAGGAAACACTTGCGGTTTGACTATATAAATTGGCGGTATAAGCAAGGTTAAAATTTCCATTGCTGATACACTATCGCTATCCGTCATGTCGGGAAGATTTCTCAAAAATTCTACAGAGTAATCCTGCGACAAATTTTCGTTGCTTTGGAAATCTTGATTATGGTTCAGATTATAGGGAATAGATATTTCTAATAAGTCCAGAACATATAATCCCGTACTTATTGCTAATTGCATCTGATTTTGAGCAATATAGGCATGAATCTTAATTTTGTAGACTTGAACCTCGTCTGATAATGTCTGTACTAGAGTCAGCAAAATATTGCCAATCTCTTCGGCACGATTAAAGTTAGTTTGTAAGTATTGTCCCTCCATGGCTTCCAGATAAATATTTAGAGTCAGATCGTAATTGTCTTTCCAGGTGGAGGAAGGCAGTAACTCCAAAGCAGTATCTAGATAGTTAGCGGCAACTTTGTAAGCGCTAGCAGCTTTAGCTTTTTTTCCGGCAATTAAGTTTAATTCTGCCAGACGATAGTGAGCTGAATTTGATGAACTTGTTGATAGTAATTCTTTAGCAATATTGAGATGATGAACCAAATTAAAGATTTGTTCTTCTATCTTCTGGGGGGGAGTCTTCTGGAGTATAAATTGACCAATCCGAAAATGAGTTTCTATTTTTTCTGCTTTGTTAAGGAGAGAATATGTCGTTTGATAAACACGATTATGCAAAAATTTATATATTGAGTCGGATTGTTGCGCTGCCAGAATGATAATCCCTGCTTTGAGAGCAGGAGCTAATTCTCTAATGATCTGCTCTGGCTCTGGTTTTGCACAGGAAGGGTCAATCGATTTTTGAGCAGTATGCCACAGGTGAGCTAAAATTTCTAAATCAAACTGGTTTCCAATACAAGCAGCTAGTTTCAATATCTGCTGTGAAGTGTCAGGAAGTTTATTAATGTTGCGGCAAACCAGCGCTAATACATCATAATTTGTAATTGTAGTCGAGAGAATCTCCTCAATACACCATTGCCAATTTAGTTCCTCGAAATTGAAAGTTAATAATTTTTCTCTGTAAATAGTCTGTAATAGTTGATGGACGAAAAAAGGATTACCATCAGTACGCTCCATCAGTAATTGGGCTAAAGATAAAGACTCCCTCTCGGGACAGTGCAGAGTATCGATCAACAACCAATTTACTTCATCAAGAGTTAGAGGTTGAAGCGTAATTTGATTCACCCGAACAGTTTGTTGAATTCTGTTGATGATAGGGATTAATGGATGTGAATCATCTATTTCATGATCGCAATATGCCCCAATTACGAGTAAATATTTGCAGTCGAGGTTTTCCTGGAGTCGAGCAATCAAGTTCAAAGACGCTGCATCAGCCCATTGCAAATCATCAAAAAACAAGATGAGAGGAGATTCAGGTTGGGCAAAAACTTTTACAAACTGTGCAAAGACAGTATTAAAACGATTTTGAGTTTCTTGTGGAGGAAGTTCGGGAATATCTGGTTGAGAACCAATGATTAATGCCAATTCTGGCAAGATTTCAATGATTACCTGACCATTGTTACCAATTGCGGATAAAATTTTCTGTTGCCATATTTGACGATGGGACTCAGTTTCACTCAACAACTTTTGAATTAAACCTCGAAAAGCTTGACTTATACCTTGGTAAGGTATGTCATTGAAATGCTCAAAGGTACCCACTGCAAAGTAACCTTGGAACTTAATCAATCCTTGAGCAGCCTCATAAGCGAGGGAGGTTTTACCGATACCTAAATCCCCCTTGAGTAAAACTATTTCTGTGACTCCCCAGACAACTCGTTCAAATGACAAAGAGATCGCATCTATCGCCGAGGAACGACCATAAAGTGTATTAGAAATGGTAAACTGACTGCGCTGATCTAAGGCTCCCAACTCAAATGGTTCAATGGCACCGTGATTGAGGTATTGAGTCTGGCATTGAACTAAATCTAGCTTAATTCCTTCGGCAGTTTGATATCTATCTTCTGGGTTTTTTGCCAACAGTTTCATTACTATCCGCGAAACTGTTTCATCAAGATCTGGGTTGAGTTGCTCTGGGGCAATCGGGATTTGCGCCAGATGACAATGAATTAACTCTAGAGGATTTGAACCATCATAAGGTAGCTTCCCTGTTAGCATTTGATAGAGCACAATGCCCAAAGAATAAAAATCGCTACGATAATCTAAAGGGACGTTTATTCTCCCGGTTTGCTCAGGAGAAATATATGCCAGATTTAATACTTCTAATTGTTGCGGAGTTATATTGAAACTGGTATTTTCTTTAGGATTAACTTTAAGAGCAATACTAAAGTTGGTAATTTTTACTACTAACTGTTCTGGATTAATAAATATACTAGAAGGCTGAATATTCTGATGGATTATTTGATGTTGGTGCAGCTCTTGGAGAATATCTACTAATTGAATTGCGATCTTCAGAAAATCTTCTAGAGTTAAACTGGCGCTAATTAAAAACTGAGCTAAATCTTGTCCAGCAAAACCTTCTAAAACTAAGGCTACATTATCTTGATCGATTTCTAGACGATGAGGTCTGATAATTCCTGAAAAATTTAGTTGGTCGAGTATTTTAAACTCGTTTTTTAACCAGGTTGTTGCTTTACTTCCTAAAAACTGAGGCTTAATCGTTTTAATTAGTACTGAATTTTGGTCTGCTTGAGAAATTCCACGATAAATATCCCATCGAGAATCAGTATGAATCTTCTCAACTAACTTATACTTGCGAAGTAAGTTCATGGTTAACAGTAAGATCGCTTATTCTAATCAGAATTCGTAGCTAGAACATTTTAGTCTAAATAGACTATTTTGCTTTCGTAATTCTTGGAGTCAGATCATTCATCGCCAATTTTTGAAACTCTTTTGCTTCCAAAGGACGACTAAACAAAAAGCCCTGCACCATATCACACTGCACTTGTTTCAGAAAATTCAATTCCGCTTCTGTTTCAACTCCTTCTGCTACAACCTTTAAGCCCAACTGGTGTGCCATAGCAATGATATTTTCGATAATGACAGCACTAACTCCATTGGTATCTATATCACGAACAAAACTTGCATCTATTTTCAAAATATCAAAGGGAAATTGCTGTAAATATCCCAAAGAGGCATAACCAGTGCCAAAATCATCTAAAGCGATCTGAATCCCCAGCTTTTTAAGCAAGTTTAGCTTCTGCACATTGGCTTTAATCTTTTCTACTAAAATAGTTTCAGTTACTTCCAACTCTAGATATTGAGCTTCTAGAGACGAATTGAATAAAATCTGGGTAATTTTATGAAACAAATCTGATTGCTTAAATTGAACTCCTGATAAATTAATGCCAATTTTAAGCTGATTCAAACCTTTATTGTGCCACCCTTGCATTTGTCTACAAGCACGATCAAGAATCCAATCGCCGATAGGTCTAATCAAACCACTTTCTTCTGCTAAGGGGATAAATTTATCAGGTGAGATCCTTCCCATTTTAGGATGATTCCAACGTACTAATGCTTCCACACCGACGATGGTATTAGTTATTAGCTCTATTTTGGGTTGGTAATATAATTCTAGCTCATTACGTTCTAGGGCATTATGTAATTCCGACTCTAATCTCAAGTCATCTGAAGCTTTGAAAGATCTAACGTTAAAAGCGTAGGTGAATGTTTGGCAGCGATTACCACCTTGACTTTTGGCATACTCAATTGCCTTCTCACTTTGTTGTAATAGTTCTTCAATATCAGTACTATCAAAGGGACAAAAAGCAAGACCAATACTAGGAGAAAG
>CALLPS010000230.1 GCA_938015355.1 uncultured Pleurocapsa sp. | reverse complement strand
TTGGAAACCTGTAATTTCAGAAGTGTAGCTTTCTACGAACGTCACGGCTTTAAAAGACAAGGAGAGATTAAGATTGCCGACTGTCCCGTCGTGTATCCGATGGTGCGCTATCCTAAAAGTCTGTAGAAGTAATTATTTAGGATAAGACCAAGAGATTTTTGACCTTCCCAGCTATTTTATTCGAGAGACTTTTGATCGCATCTCTTTGGAAATGATCTGAGGATGTCAATGCTAATCAATCTATTGACTTCCACGCCATGATGTCGGCAAACAAGGTTTGA
The DNA here is from genome assembly GCA_938015355.1 of uncultured Pleurocapsa sp. Lineage (GTDB taxonomy): Bacteria > Cyanobacteriota > Cyanobacteriia > Cyanobacteriales > Xenococcaceae > Waterburya. The sequence goes on along the minus strand of CALLPS010000230.1, from coordinate 7,031 downwards.
TAGCCACTTACGTTAGGATGTAAACCATCTTCCCCTAGCTGAGTATTAATCCAGTCTGTCCCTCTCGATAGCCATAGATCAAAAATATCAAGATAGGGAATGTTTCTCTGTTGACAAGCTTGCAAAGTTGCCTCCTTATAACGATATTGATCCAAGTGATTGTAATAAAGACAATTCATAAAGGGCATTTTCTGTTCATCAATGGGTGTCATCCCGATAAACAAAACAGGGCAAAGATCTTGTGCCATATCTAGCAAATGATCTGTATGTTGTCGAAAGCTATCTAAATCCGTATATAGTCTTCCTGTCGGCTTACCAACTCGTGCCGAATCATTAACGCCAACCGATAGCAAAATTAAATCGGGGACACGATTACGTATTTCACCGCGACAATTAAACTCCTGTTCTAATCTTACCGCTACTTGTTCCGTGCGATCGCCCCTAACTCCCAAATTATATAAAATATGTCCTGCCCCCTGGGGAGACATCCATTCTCTCCGTAGTCTCTCTACCCAGCCACCACCAACAAAATCGCCAAAACCATAAGTCAAACTATCTCCTAAAGCAATAACTTTTAAAGGCTGCCTACGTTGTAGCTTTTCTTGTAAAATTTGATTGCTACACGTAGTAAAGTTGGAGTTTGGAGTCAGAATCGTTTGCATAAAAGAGTATTAGAAATATTTAATAGAGCAAAATTTATATTTAGAAACAATAATACACAATTAAGGTATCAATATCGAAAATAGAGTATAACTGATCCCCATAAATTTGAACTGAGTAATAAGCTGTCAGACATTTAATTGGCTTGTTTAGATTGACTGGGGGATTGGGAGAGGGTTTAATGGTCTGTTTTCCAATGTAAAAAGATGCAGTTTAAATGCACATCAGCTTATCAATTAACCCCTTTCAAAACTTTAGATGGTGGTGTTTAGGGCTTTATTTTCCAAGTTCTCAACTGCTAAAGGTTGATTACAAAAGTCAGGGTGTTGAGCATCAATCTGATGAGCTTTTTTGGCTAAACTATCAAAGCGACGATTGATTTTTTCTACTTCCTGATAAATATCTTGGGGATCGATAAGATGACTTTGACGGGGCTTTTTCCCCATTTCTTTCAGCACTAAACCAATCGGAATATTAATCTCATCTTGAAGTTGGAGACAACGGGCAAATACGGGGGCAAAAGCACCAATTACCGAACCAATACCACTTCGGGGTTGATACCAGCCAATATAAGCCAGTCCTTTATAATCAGCCAAAAAAGCATCCCCATAGCATTGGACGACTGCACCTTTGACCCGCTGTAACTCCGTCGGCAAAAATGGATAAGCAACATAGTAGCCCGTCGCACATACGATCAAATCGAATTCATCTTCACTGCCATCAGAAAATTCTACCGACTTACCATTAAGACGACTCACTCCTGGTTTATAAATAATGCGACCGTGTTTAATGTAATAAGGAACTTCATTATTAATAGTCGGATGTTTATCATAAATACGATGCTTCGGTTTCGGCAGACCATAGGTTTCATGCTTACCAAAAGTCAACCGAATTAAGATGTAAGTTACCAGGCGTTGATACCAAGCGGGACTTCTCCCTTTTTTGCCCAAATCTGCCACAGGAATACCCATAAACGTCTTGGGGATAAACCAAACTGAATCTCGCATACTCAAGGTGCATTTAGCCCCGACACGAGCCGCTTCTGAGGCAATATCACAAGCTGAATTACCGCCACCAATAACCAAGACTTTTTTCCCCTGGAGTTGTTGCGGTTTTTTATAATCTTTAGAGTGAATAATCTCTCCCTCAAATTCCCCCTCAAATTCAGGAAACCGCTTGCACCAGTGATGACCATTACACATCACCACTCCTTGATACAGACGTTGTTCGCCATTAGCAAAGCTAACTGACCAGAGATTATCTTCTACTGGGCATACCTGAATTACTTGACGATTCAGCTCAACTTGCGATCGCAAATCGAAATGTTCGGCAAAACTATAAATATAATCCCGCATATTTTCCCGACTAGGGAAGTCAGGATAACTCTCGGGCATGGGAAAACAACTAAATTCTGTTACTTTGCGGGAAGAGATGATATGAGCTGTTTCGTAAACTCCATGATGCCAATTGCCACCAATATCATTACTTGCATCCACCTGATCATATTTGATACCAGCTTCCTTAAGAGCTTGAGCTATACCCAGCCCCACAAAACCCGCCCCGATAATTAGTTGTTTATGAATGGTGTTTGACGGGTTGCAATTTTTGTCAGAATTAGTCATGCAGTTATGTTTAGTTAGCGGGAAGGTGATCAAATACTGTTGACTATTTTATCGAGAAGTATATATGTTTTGTTTTTCTCAAGGGCTTTAACGATCATTGGAATGAATTTACTATAATTGATTCCAATTAGTAGCAACAATAAAAAAAGACAATTTACTGGATATTTCCTTTATTGATAATATCCGTGTATTTCCTTGGATATTAGTTTCAGTGTTGCTGTATTGCAGCCAAAAGTAACATAGTAAACTAACTGTTTCTCAGCTATGCAACGTATAGCGACTCGCTCAGATCCAATGCGGGCAAATACGGTTGAACCATTTAAATTAATATTTCTTGCACCAGTTTGATTTAAACCATTTTGTGCTGTATCCAAACAAGCAGATTGAGACATATTACCTGTATCCATCCAACCTGTATTTATTGCGTCACAGTAAGCTAATGCAGCAGACTCTAAAGCTAGAAATAATGGAAAAGACAATAGAGTAGTGAGGCGTTTTTTCATAATAAATTTTGATGATGTAAATCGTGCCCGTTAAATCCTGAAAAGAAATTATACAAGGCTTGTGTGTTTATTTTTATAAAAATTAAGATTTTTTGAGAGTTGATTTCTAATTTCTCATAGTCTAATTCACATCGAAATCAAGGGAAATTGGAAATGTTCAATGTTCCATGAAGCGATTACTCATCAAGTCATATAATTTAGGGAAATACTGCTTTAGAAGATGGATAATATTTGCTATTTTATCGGGAAATACGTGCAGTTTGTTATTGACAATGGCTTTGATCGTTTTTGCCATAACTTTTGCGGGATCTGTTGCCAGATGTTCGGGAAACCCCGAGCCACTTTCAGCTAAGGTGCCAAAACGTTCTGACTGAAGAATCGGAGTTTTACTAAAAAAGGGATAAACGGCTGTCACCTTAACATTATAAGGTTTAACTTCATTAAATAGCCCCTCACTAAAACCACGTAAACCAAATTTACTACAGGAATAATGAGCCATTCCCCCTGGGGCAATCCAACCCGCCAGAGAAGAAATATTAACAATATGTCCCTGTCGGCGATCAATCATGTCCGAGACAAACAGAGAACTTAAACGCATCGGTGTCAGCAAATTAACCTGCATTAACCTTTCCCATTTATCCGCTGGAACTTCATCCATGCGACCAAATAAACCGATCCCTGCGTTATTAATTAAAATATCCACTGGTATATTTAATGCCTTGATGCTCTCGTAAAGAGCTTGACAACCTTCTTTGTGGGAAAGATCACTCTTGATACAAGCAATTATTTTTCCTGTAGTTATCTCACTAGTTACTTCAGCCGCCTGACTGTCTAAAGCAGCTTGACTAAGATCGCTTAAAATAAGCTGACTACCAGCCTGTAATAACTGATTGGTAAGTTCCTGCCCAAACCCCCCCGTTGCTCCAGTCAAAACTATTACAGCGTTGTTTAATTTCGTCATCTAATCGTTTATGGTTAATTATTTAATGATATATTTTTGCTGAATCTGGGCAAAATCAAACTGAAAATTGTATGAGATTTCTTGGATTATGCCCATCTGCACTAATTTAAAATTTATACTTCAGGCAAAAAAACAGTAACATTTAGTCTGGTCTTCGCGAATTGTATTAGTGGTTTGTGGTGAAACAATTAGAACTCGATTATTCTTTCGATCAAACAGAATCTCTCAATCGACAATCGAACAAAAATACAGCCTTATCTAATTTTAAGTTTATCGACCTATTTGCTGGTATAGGTGGATTTCATTTGGCAATGCATGAATTAGGTGGAGTATGTGTATTTGCCTCAGAAATAGATCGCTACGCAAGAGCAACTTATATTCACAACTTTCGTAAAATTTCGTCACAACTTTTTGATCAAGATTGTTTTAATGACGATATTAGAAAAATTGTCCCAGAAGAAATTCCTGATTTTGACGTGCTATGTGCTGGATTTCCGTGTCAACCATTCAGTCAAGCAGGTTATAAAAGAGGATTTGATGATGTTCATAATTCTGAACGAGGTAATTTATTTTTTAATATTGCCGAAATCATCGAAGTAAAAAAACCAAGAGCTTATTTTTTAGAAAATGTTAGAGGTTTAATAAATCACAATCATGGTCAAACTTTTAAACTAATACATGAGATTTTAGTTCACGATCTTGGCTATTCTTTTTATTATCAAATAGTCAAAGCTTCCGATTATGGTTTACCCCAGTTAAGACCAAGAGTATTTATTGTTGGTTTTCGCGATGAATCTAGTTTTAGTGGCGACCCTGCGGATGTTTCATCCGCAAAAGAACGCGCCACTTCAAGAACTTTTAGTTTTCCTCCCAAAATCCCCTTGAAATTTAATATGAGTGATGTTTGGGGTGGTATTTGTTCTAGGGAAATAGGCTTTACTTTAAGAGTAGGGGGACGTGGATCACCCATTAATGATCGCCGCAATTGGGATTCATATTTAGTTGATGAGGAAGTGAGACAATTGACTTACGTGGAAGCTAGAAAAATGCAAGGATTTCCTACTGATTTTGAATTTCCTGTAAGTCCCACTCAAGCAATCAAGCAGCTAGGAAATAGTGTTGCGGTTGATGCAATAAGAGCAGTTGGAATAAATGTTATTTCTTACATGAACAGTTTACAAAAGGAACAAAAGAAGATGAAAAACAAACAAAATAAAGGAGAATGGTCAGAATTACTAGCTTTTGTCAGAATTCTAGCAGAACAAAAAATTATACTATCGGATGCAGATTTACAAGCTACAGAAAATTACTTTCAAGTTAAGAAGGTGACATCCCAGAATATTAACTTGGATTTTTTACTAGCTGAGAAAGATAAAGTAGAAATAGTAAATCGTCAAACAGGTCACACTAAAAGTTTAATCATTAGTTCTTTAATCAACGAAAATGTATTAAATACCCTAACTACAGCAATTAAAAATGGCAAACGTACTTTTTCTATACCAGAATTTGAGGTTATTCAAAATGTTTTGGGTTTGACAGTTGTAAAATTAGGTAACAGTTCTCAAAAAGCAGATATTATTCTTGATATTGAAAATGAAAAGATTGCTAAGATTAATGAAGGTTTTGGTATCAAATCTTACTTAGGAAGTAAGCCAACTTTATTTAATGCTTCTGGCAATACTAACTTTATTTTTGAAATTGAAAATTTGGCTACAAATAAAATAGATGAAATTAATAATATTAAAACTAGAACAAAATTGACAGACCGCATCAAAAAAATCGAACAATATGGTGGAAAGTTCCAATACGTTGCCCCTGAAAAGAAAACGCTAGAATATAATCTGAAGATGGTAGATTTATCAATGCCAAGAATTATTGGTAGTATTTTGCTTGCATTTTATAAAAATAGAATATCAGCTATTTCAAAAATTGTCGATTATATCCATGATCATACCGATCTTCAACAGACAATTCAATATGAAGATAAAGATTGGTTGATACACAAAGTTAAACAATTATTAGTCGATATTTTACTTGGTTTTTTCGCTGGAAATGAGTGGGATGGAATTTATAAAGCTCAAGGTACTATTGTGGTAAAAGAAACAGGCGAACAAGTTGCTTTTCATATTATCGACATAGAAAGTTTAAAATCTTATTTGTTCGAGCATATAAAATTAGATACTCCCTCCACTACACGACACAGATATGGCAAATTAATCTTAGAAAGTGATAAAAAACTCTACTTTAAACTCAATTTACAATTGAGATTTTAATCATATTTAATTCCTACTAGACTTTGGGCGATCGCAACATACCCCAAAGTAAAATTATCCAGGGAAGTTTTAAATTGGGTATTGCCCATACATATTTTCTCAGTGCAGGAACAGAAAAGGGAAGTATGAACTTGAGAGAGCGTAAGGATACAGGGCGATTTCCATCCTGATCTACTAGCTGATATTTCTCTGCTAGTTCAGCGACAATCTTCATTTTCCCCGTATACTTCATAATATCAGGATCAGCAGCCAGAGCAGCGATCGCTCTCCCCGTCAACAGCGGGGTTTCCCAGTTGTAACCATCCCCAAAAGGATCACTATCACTATCCTCAGTAGCTTGTTGAGCAAAATCAATGATCTGTTCTGTCCCCACAATACCTGGCCAAACTGAAAGGGAAACAATATTATCTGGTTTAAGTTCCACTGCCATATCTGCCGCCAGGCGATCGCAAGCCGATTTTCCCGTACCATAAGCAGCACCAAATATATAAGACATGCTACCCCAAGAAGAGATAGTACAAATGATTCCTTGGTCTTGACCACTCATTAACCGTGCAGCATAAACACTGGAAATATAGTGGCTACGTAAACCAACATTATTTACTGTATCCCAAAGCTCGGGTTCACTTTGCCAAAAAGGTTTGCCGTAAGCATCTTTAATTGCCTGGACTCCTGAAAAGACATTATTAACCAACAAGTCCAACTGTCCTTGTTCCTGCTCAATGCGCTCAAAGAGTTTCTGTATCTGCTCATCATCACTATGATCTACCTGAATCGGAATACATTGACCACCAACCTCTTCAATTGCTGCTTGAGTTTCCCTGAGACTCCCTGATAGCTTATTTGACCCATCGGGCTCCAAACTACGTCCTGTAATATATACAGTTGCTCCAGATTCCCCCAAAGCGATCGCAATTCCTTTGCCAACTCCCCTGGTCGCCCCCGTGACTAATACTACTTTCCCTTCAAGGTTAGACATAATTGCTGGTTAAGATCTACCCAATTAAGTTTA
>CALLPS010000229.1 GCA_938015355.1 uncultured Pleurocapsa sp. | reverse complement strand
AGTATCAGGGAGCATCGACGGAGATTAAGGGATGATTTTAAAGTAAGTCCCAGCTTAAAACGACACTTTGAAGAGGTTTTCGACGAATGTTACCAGGATGGTAGGGCACAAGCTGCGGATGAGACGGGATTACCCCGAGATACTTTTCCGCCTCTCTCTCCTTTTACTCCTGAGCAAGTCCTTAATCCTGATTATCTACCTCAAGACTAAGTATAGTAACTAAGCATCATCCTGTACCCAATCAAAGCAGCCGTAGTCATTTGATTTGGTTCGATGAGAAGAGGGAAAGAGTAGAGTTACTTTACTAATTTTAAATAATCGTTGTGAATTGTCAGTTATTTAGCTCACAATCTCGCAAATATTACAGAAAGTCATATTTTGGAAATTTTTAGTTTGAAGTCCAAAATCAAATTAAAAACACTTACAAACTTAAAGTTAGTCGTCCATGCCTAAAAAACCAGTTGTTCTTGGAGAGTTAAAATTTGACTCAAAAAAAGAAGCAAAAGAACACTTTTCAAATATTTTGAATAAACATCCTTTAAAAACTAAGCTAAGTAATGGTGAATTTGATGATGTTATGTCACTTTTACTCTGTCATCCAAAAGCTGATGAAAAAATAGGTTCAGGAGTAAAGTTCTTAAAAATAGATCAAGGATACAACTCTTCAAATAGATGTTTTCACATCATACGAGAAGATGGATCAATGGAAAATTTTAGTATTGGCAAATGTATTAATGGAGATCATTCGCCATTTTATAAATTCTGTATTGCTTGTCGAAAATCCGTAGAATCGGATTTGTCAGAGATGAAAAAGCAATATTTTCAAGAAAAAAGCGACAGTGAATATAAAGTTATTTGTCCATTAACAAAAGAAAAAATCGAATTCAATGAATCACACATAGATCATCGTGAACCATTTACATTTGCATCAATTGTTCATTTTTTTATTCAAGCACGTAATATTGACTTAAATCAAATTAAGTATATTACTCAAAACAATTATGGAAATGAATTTGAGGACAATCAACTATCTCAAGATTTTCAAAGTTGGCATAAAAAAAATGCAAAAATAAGAATAGTTAATGGAAAAGCTAATTTAGCTAAATCACATTTAGGTCGTATTGCAGACACGAAAGCAGATCAAAGCTTCAAATAGGAACTAACTTTGATCTTTAAGCAAAGCAGCAGAGATGATCAGCATCTCTATCCCATACTAAATTACCCATCTTCTTCGTCTAGAGATGATACTAAATTGGCTATCCCTCTTTGAGTCTGGATCAGTTGTCGTTGATTCTCTTCTAAAAACTTCATTCTTTCTTCATGCTCTAGCCGATTTGTAGCTGGTTGTTCCATCATGGCTTGAATAGCACGAGAATTAGACTCTACAATTGCCTCAATTCTGTCCAGGCGATCGCTATTATTTTCGTTACTACTTGTCATTGGTATACTGTAATTAAGTTTTTAAACTTAGGGAGGCTTCCTTTCTATTTTAATTATGTCATTTGATAAGGTCTAGCTTATTTATAACGAGTTGTTGCTTTCAATCTCCGTCTAACTTCAAAACAAACTATTAGAATTAATGCTATTCCTAAAGGAAGTAAAAAGCGAATTGCTCGGTAAGTTAATAATGAACCTAAAATGTTAGGCGTAACGATGGTTTTCGGCAGTAAAAATATAATTACGGTTTCAAATACACCAATTCCTCCAGGAATATTGCTCAGAATTGAAGCAGTCATACTCAGTAGATAGATATCAAAAAACTGAAGATAGGATTTACTAGGATATTCAGGAATTAAGCAATATAATACTGCTGCTGCTAATGCCCAATCTAGGGAAAACACTATAATTTGTGCGATGGAAGTGGTTGGTTTCGGAAAATGAACCATTCTCCCCTTAATTTTAAAACGTTTTTTAGTCCAACCAAAATAGAGATAAGTTCCTACTAAGATTAAAGCAACAATTCCTAGATAGCGAATAGCAGATATTTTGATATCTAAAGAATGAGGAAGTTGCAGTGGGTTAACCACAAACATTATCCCCCCTAAAGTAAACAAACCTAACCAAAAAGTAAGATTACCTAGGGCAGTTATCTTGGCAATAATTCTGGCGGGAACTCCCCACAAAGAATAAAAACGATAACGAATTCCACCTCCAATGAGCAAGGTAAAACCTGTAGTATTACTGACAGCATAAGTGACAAAAGTAGCAAATAAAATTCTTTTTTTGTCTAGATAATGATTGAGATGGCGAAAGGCAATCAGATCATAGCTGCTAATGACTAAATAGCCCAAGAAAGCAAAACTCAGTGCAGAAAATAGCTGGCGATCGCTGATTAGAGTTAGACTATGTAAAATATCGTCTAAATTGTATCGACCTAACTCTTGTTGCAATATATAGAGAGAAAAAACTAGTAGGATAAATCCCACTGTAGGATAGATCCAGCGAGTCAAGCGATCGCTTTTCATTGATTGTTTCAGTTAAGGATAACTCTTTCGGGATAATTGGTAAATATAGCCTCTACTTGTAATGCTCTTAGGCGATTAATATCGTCTGGTTGATTTACGGTATAAATCCATACTGGCAAGTTATGTTGATGCACTGAGTTGATCAATTCAGCATTAGCGACATCTAAACTAGCAATTACTATATCTGCCTGCAATTTCTGGGCGATGGTCAGATATTCCCAAGGTAAGCCATAAATCAGCATTCCAGTGGTAATTTGGGGACAAAGTGTCTTAACCTGATGTAATTCATAATGGTTAAAAGAAGAAACCACAAAATCTAATTCAGACCATCCCTGATTAAGATACTCTTGAATTAACTCCACGACTAACTTGGCGGTATTACTGCCCTTTAATTCAATATTAATTAAAGCCTGTTGATCTACGGTGGTAATTACTTCCCGTAAAGTAGGAATTTGTTCCCCTTTGCCCGCATCTAGCGATCGCAAATACGAAAAACTTCGTTCTTCAAGATAGCCAATGCCGTTGGTTGTTCGTGCTAAATTGCGATCGTGAATTACTACTAGATTGTCTTCAACGTTATAAACATCAATCTCTACTCCATCAACCCCTAAAGACAGTGCTTTTCTGACTGATAATAAAGTATTTTCAGGCTCATGCCCCATTGCCCCCCGATGTCCAATACAAAGCATAATGTTGGCTAGTTATTATTGACATCTTCCCGTCGGCAGAGCCGAGGGATTCCTAAGACTTACGACTTAGGTTTCTGTTTCATAGCACCAGCCTTCCGAGATTTACTCTCATCAGGTCTTACGGTCGCTCCGCAGACTAACACTGCTAGCCCAGCAGCTAAGATATTTTTTCCCGCATTGGTATCACGATCAATGCCTTTTGTTCCACAGCTAGGACAATCCCAACTACGAACACTCAATGGCAACTTATCCATCACGAAACCGCAATGGTTACATCGTTTAGAACTAGGGAAAAATCGGTCGATTTTGACCAGTTTTCGCCCGTACCAATCGCACTTATATTCAAGTTGACGAAACATCTCGCCCCAAGCAGCATCGCTGATACTTCGAGCAAGCTTGTGGTTACGAACCATATTCCTAACCGCCAGATCTTCAATAGCAATCAAGCTATTAGTTTTCACCAAGCCAGTTGTCAGCTTGTGCAGGAAATCAGTACGAACATCTTTTATTTTGGCGTGTATTCGAGCTACTTTAAGTCGCGCTTTGTTTCGGTTGCTAGAGCCTTTGGTTTTCCGACTCAGTTCCTTTTGCGCTGCCTTAAGCTTTTTATACAACCGATTAAAATGCTTGGGATTGGTTATTTTTTCACCGTCGCTGGTACTAATCAAACTGGTTACACCAGCGTCAATGCCAATTTGTTTAGAGGTTGGTGGCAATACCTCAACAGTATAGTCGTCTATCAACAGAGAGACGAACCATCTACCAGATGGTTCGAGCTTAACTGTAACAGTAGAAGGACTACACCCTTTAGGCAAAAACCTAGACCAAACTATGGGCAACGGCTCTCTGCATTTAGCAAGCCAAAGATTACCATCTCGGTACTTAAAAGCCGATTTGGTAAACTCAGCCGAACCGCCATTGCGCTTGGCTTTAAACTTTGGATATTTAGCTCTTTTACCCCAGAAATTAGCAAAAGCTTTTTGCAGATGTCTCAGGCATTGTTGCAAAGGTACACAGCTTACCTCGTTAAGAAAATCAAGATCTTCGGTTTTCTTCCAATCAGTAAGAAGACTGGAAGTTTCTTTGTATTGAACTCGCTCCTGTTTTTCGTACCAAGCTTTAGTTCTAGCATCCAGAGCTTTGTTATAGACAAGCCTGACACATCCCATTGTCCGTCGCAAGAGATTTTCTTGCTCGGTAGTGGGAAAAAATCGGTACTTGTAAGCTCTTTCAACCATATGCGCGACGCGAAGCTAGTCCTTTAGGGTAGCGGTACACCCATTCGAGTGCAAGTCCTTTAGGATAGCTCACATTCTACCACACAAAATGTAAACAGGAGAGCAGTTAAACCCTGCCCTGCTTTCCTACATGCGGCTTAAGCCTTTGTGTCGGCAGAGCCGAGGGTCTCCAGCAGGAAGAAAAGATGAACGAGAAGTTGTTTAGGTAACAAGAACGAAATTTAATTTTACCAATCAATCTATATGTATAGCTTTAGGTAGATGTGGATTGCTTACATAAGTTGATAAATATATAAGTAGTAGATATATAGATTTAGTCTGGGGAGGAAAAAAACTAAGATTACCCCATATTAGGGCAACTACATGATGGGGCTTATCTGAAAGATGTCCTCAAGGACACACCTGCAATATACCCTTCAGAAAAAGCCTTTGTTTGTTTCGGGCTTTAGTGCATAACATCAAGAGTTGAAAATCAATAAGTTTTAAAAATAAAAATATTATGGCAATTAATTCCAATAACAGTGTTAGAGATTATTTAAAAGAAATCGGTCGAACTCCTTTATTAACAAGAGCAGATGAAGTTATACTTGCTAATCAAATCCAAGCAATGTTGCCCTTATTAGATAAGGAAGATCTGACTCTAGAAGAAAAGCAAATAATTAGGCTGGGACAAAAAGCGAAACAAAAAATAGTTCAGGCTAATTTGCGTCTAGTAGTTTCAATCGCTAAGAAGTATCGCAATCGCGGTTTATCAATGCTAGATCTAGTCCAAGAAGGTAGTATTGGCTTGATGACAGCTGCGGAAAAATTTGATGCAGGAAAAGGGTTTAAATTCTCGACTTACAGCTATTGGTGGATTAGACAAGCTATGACAAGAGCAATTGCTAATCATGCTCGGACAATTAGGTTACCAATTCATATTACCCAAGACTTAAATAAAATCAAAAAAACTACTCGTATACTATCTCAGAAGTTGGGTAGAAAACCAAGTGAGCAGGAAATTGCCACCGAATTGGATATGGATCTGCAAAAGCTTAGATCTTTGGCACGATCAGCTAGAATTACTAAACCAAAAAGTCTTAACGTTGCGATTGATGAAAATAAAACAGAATTAGGGCAAATTTTGGCGGATGATTCTGCTTCTCCCTCAGATTTTGTAGCTAGTCAGGAAATTAGCTCTCAAATCAACAATTTACTCCATACTCTCTCTCCTAAACAGCGGGACGTGATTACTCTGCGTTATGGTTTAAATAATGGAGAAACTATGACCTACGAACAAATTGGGGATGTTTGTGGGATCAGTCGAGAAAGAGTTAGACAGATTAAGAATAAAGCCATGAAACTACTCAAGAAAAGAGCGATTGAGCTTTCTGCCCTAGCAGGATAGAGATTGAATTACAAAAGCTGCCCCCATATAATTAAGAGTCAAGAGTTGGTTATACTCTTGACTAATGCAGTTAAATTCTATTAAAAGTTTTATTGAATGCGATCGCAAATATCTTGAATTTTTACTTGATCTTCCGCACAACTGCTAACTATTTCTAAACGTAATTTATTGTTAGCAACTAGGGAAAGTTGCTCAATATCTGCTAACAATTTTTGGGCTTGTGAGAATGATAGAAAATGACTTTTACTAATGTTAAAAGTATCATTATCATCTAAGTCATCATATTTAAAACCGTTTACTTTCTCTTCAGATAGAACAACTTCGGTTAATATTTCAGGATTACTGCCGATTCTTTCAACGACTAATTTTTCCCGTCGGATAGGTATCGTCACTACTTTAGTTTCTACTACTTTGCGAACGAGTACTTCCCCAACTTTTTGTTTACGACGGGCAATTTGTAATTTTTCTTCTAGCAAGGATATCTCATAAGCTTCTGGCGAATTAACATCAGCTTGTTGGTCATTACTTAAAGTCATATAATTAATTTTGTTATTTTAAATTCTTATTTTAAATTAATAACAGGTAGAGTCAATTACCCTACCTGCATCAATAAACTATCAAACTGATAATCTTAAAATTAGCGATCGCTATTGACTACGACTTCTCCATCAGTTTCCATATCCAACTCTTCACGACGGACTGTTTCTCTAGAAGAAACGGTTTCTTGTTCTACTTCCTTCCGCACACTAACTTCTTCCCGCACAAAAGTCTGTTTTTCAATTCCTGCTGATTCTTCAAAAACTTCTATTCTTGCTACTTCTTCCCCCGAAAAAGCAGTCTTACCAGGGATTACTGCTGTAGAGTTTGTGGGAGTAGTACGTTCGACTATTACTCTTTCTTTCTCGACAGGTACGGAGACAGTAGCAGTTTCGGTTTCAACTCTTTTACCAATAGTAACTGTACCAGCAAGGAAACTTTCCTTATTGGCGACCAAACGTTCTTCATATAGTTTAAGGCTTTGATGATCATCAGTATCTTGATAAGCGTATAAACTGGGTTCGCGATCATAATCGTAGGCATCAACGTCTTGGTTATATACCTTGCTATCGTCATATTCTACTCCCCTATAGACCTTTCTGACTCGTTCTTCATAGTCATAATCGATCGTCATATCCTCATCATATTCAGGGAGATTTTCAGCCTGTTCTTTCGTTAATCCGTGGGCGTATACTCGTTCATGATCATGATCAATGCTAGCTTTCCCTATTGGTAGTAAAACTTTCTTACCGAAAATCCAGAAACCAGTATCAATAACGAGGTAGCGAAACCTACCAGTTTCATCAACAATGATGTCATATACTGAGCCAATTTTATCGTTTGCATGGTTATAAACAGAAAAACTTTTGACATCATCTCCACCAAAAATATTTTCTGTAAAGTTAGGGTATAAATCAGCGATCTTCAATAAAGCCATAATTATCTATTCCTCTCGGTCTTCTATTTCTTTCCTTTAGAATATTAATGATTAGACTTTATTTCATCTAACTTATGAGATAGATAAATATTTTCTCTGTATAACTAAAGAGATAGATTCTTGTTTCAGCGAAGAATTTAAGAATCAACAGTTAAGAGATTAAAGGGTGGTTAAGAGTCAATCTATCAATCTAAATATTTTTTAAAACTTCTGATATGTTTTGATGAATATCATTTTCTATCCCAAGATAGGTTGTTTTTTGAAGACTTTTTTTCATAGTAGTTAGTGTACAGATTAAAAAAACTAAAAAAATCTCAGTAACATGGAAAATACAGCACAAAACGAACAAGCCACTCCTGTGGCAGATGGTGGCAAACAGACTCCCACAGAACCTACTGAACGTAAAACTGGTCAAGGTACAAGCCAAGATACTAGATCTGGTGCCGAACCAGATGCCCCTGGGTCAAAAAATGTAGATACACCTGGAGATCCTAACCAAGGTACAGAAGCTCGTTAAATTGTACTAACCTATCTATTTGAAGTCAGTAGGTAGTCTTAAACACTTAAACAAAGAATTATCTACTGACTTTGACTATATCTTCATTTGTGACAAGTTGAGAGCCTACGTTATTTGTCAAATAGTTGTTAGCTATAAACTATAAGCTTTTAAGACATTTATTGTATCTAAACTCCTGTTTCCAATGTGGACGGGGTTTAATTCAATTGTTAAACTTTTTTACCTATTTCAGCAATTGACAATCAATTAGGGGGCATCAATAATTGCTTTAAACCAAAAACTGCGATCGCAAGCTAAAATATATGGAACAAGAACGAGCTTACTGGTTAGCCTGGTCACAAATTAAGGGGATTGGCGCAGTATCCCTAAAAAAGATCTATCAGCATTTTGGTTCATTACAATCAGCTTGGGATGCCCCTGCGATCGCCTTTTCGGAAGTTGATGGTTTAAACAGCAAAATTATCACCGCAGTTCAACAGCCAAGAGACAAGCATTATCCAGCTCAATTAATTGCCCAACATCTAGAGCAAAATCCCCAGTTTTGGACTCCAGCCGAAGCACTATACCCCCGATTACTATTAGAAATTCCTAGTCCGCCCCCCTTACTACACTATCTAGGTGAGGTCGATCCCACAGAAAATCAAGGAATTAAGCCCATGATTGGCATTGTCGGCACTCGTAATCCGACAGAATACGGAAAACGCTGGACAAGAAAAATCACCCAAGGGTTAGTTAGTCATGGCTTTGGTATTGTCTCAGGAATGGCAGCAGGCATCGATACCGTAGCACATCATACTTGTTTAGAAGCCAAAGGCAGAACCATCGCTGTATTAGGGACAGGAGTTGATACAGTCTATCCTTACAGCAATCAAGGACTTTATCAAAGATTAACCGCATCAGGTTTACTGGTTAGTGAATATCCTGCCCAAACTCCACCAGATCGTAATAATTTTCCTGCCAGAAATCGCATCATTGCTGGTTTATGTCGTGCTGTTCTAATCATTGAAGCTCCCAAACGTTCTGGGGCTTTAATTACGGCTCGTTTTGCCAATGATTTCTGCCGTGATGTTTATGTCCTACCTGGCTCTTTAGATACTAAGCAATCTTTGGGCTGTCTGGCATTGCTCAATTCTGGAGCTCACGTCATTTTGGGTATCGAACATCTACTGGAAATGTTAGGGACTATGCCCTGTTTAGACCGTATTCAAGCTACTTCTCCCCAGCCCATCCCCGACTTAAAGCCCGAACTAGCTAACATATATAGTTTAATTAGCCAAGAGTCCGTACCGATAGATGCGATTGTGGAACAAACAGGACTAGACATTAGCAAAATTTTGTCCGCATTATCTCAGTTAGAGTTAATGGATTTAGTGATTCAACTGCCAGGAATGCGCTACCAACGGAAAGAATAAATAGGCGTTGCATCTTCATGGGGGAACTTGGGGGCTTGGTGAATCATTAATCTTCTTTTCTCTTAAGCCTGATCGTGATCGCAGCAATATATTTTAGTTATCAAGCTTAACTGCTCACCCCCCTAAAGTTGTCATAAAATGAAAAAAGACAGAATAAAATCTGATAAAAAATGCTGGAAATTCAGAATCGATTAACAATTAAACAAGACCTGATTTCTGAAATTGAAGAACTTAAACGCTCCAATTCTACTCTTATTGATGCACCAGTTACAGATCTAGAAATTCAGCCCCGAAAAGTTCAGCTCATCGAAACATTAACCCAGGCTTTAGAAAAGTTAAGCCCTTTTCCCCGTCCCCTATTGTATGGTAGTAACTTACTTGATGGTGCCTGGTTATTACAATATTCTACTGCCCGAGAAATTCGTTCTTTAAAACGCTTACCTTTGGGATTTCTGGTGGGCAAAATTTATCAAATTATTGATATTAGTCATGCTAGTTTTGAAAATAAGGCATGGGTACAACATAATTCGGGTTTATTCTCAGGTTATGTCAGAATAACAGCTACTTTTGAACCATCCAAGCAAGAAGATGACCAGCTTCCCAACCAAAAAATTAATATCAATTTTAAACAACGATTTCTGGGAATTAACCAGATTTTAGGGATCAAGTCAAGTTTATTTGACCCGATTAAAGTTGTAGAAGCAAAAAATCCACCTGATAGAATTCCTAGCTTAAATATTACTTATATTGACGGAACAATGAGAATTGGTCGAGGTGGGGATGGAAGTTTGTTTATTTTAACTAGAGTTTGAAAAGCAAATCTGATTGTTGATCAGTAATCTTACTTTTGATGTGCAATAAAGATCGACGGTGATCAAGGGGACGCAGGTAAGTAAGTGGGTAAAATTAATTAGAAGATGGTTTGGGTAGGGGAGTAGACGAAGGCTTTAGCCGCATGTAGTAGGGAATACACGACAGGCAACTAATCAACATCAAAACTAAGATATTAATTTTGGTTTTATATTTAATTACGCCTACCTACTTATGAAATTAAAAGGCTTAAAGCTTTTTAATGCAGAAAATCAAAAAAGCGATCGCACTTTCTGGGAAAGAGGTCGCTTTGAGGCTATTCCTTAAATTAAATACTTAGAGTATTTTCTGCTAAATTTTATCGATTATTAATCGAACTTAAGAACGCCATCAGTATTGTCCACGAATCCGTCTAGATTGAGGCTAGTGCTAACCCATCGTTGATCCCGTGTCTTGCACTCACCGTCCATTATACTTCCATTAATCAGTTGAATACCTCTACAAGTTTGGCTAAAGTTGTGGTCTCCGTTCTCAAGAGTCCCATTAATATTCCCAATCTGTGAATCTAGGTCGATAGAAGTATCTCTATAGGAACCATTTCTTCGCTGACAATTAGCAGATAAAGTAGAACCACTAATAGTTGCGTCGGAACAAGTTTGGCTAAAGTTTCCTGCAAAAGCGGGAGCAGCAGGAACGAAGGCGAATGCTAAAAAGAGGCTAAAGCAAATGGCAGTAATTGAAGATAGTAAAGTTTTGAGTTTCATATATATGGACTCCTGTTTTTTATTTCCAAGCTAACTTTACTATTGATTAGAGACTAAAACTCAACTGTATTTTTAAAACTTTACAAGTATTAAATACTACCAACAAGTTGTCTTGCTATACCTTGAAGCATATTTGTTTAAAATAAATATCAATAAATTATTTAGATCAATAAGAGATCAAAAACGCTGAAAACACTTCTTCAAAAGATATTCCAGAGTTTTATTTTATTTTTCAATAATTAAAATAATATTATTGTTTTTTGAAAATAATAATTATAAATTATGATTTGAATCATCTTATTATTATAAAAGTTATATATTTTTTATACAAACAGAACAACTTCAAAGTACATCGCGCTTCTTTTTTTTGATAATACTTAATCATTAATTTATTTGATATTTAAGCAAAATTATTTACACACATCAATCTTGATAAAGCAAAATAGAGCAAACATTATCCGCTCCTCTAATGGGTAATTTATTTTGCGTTGCTGATTTAGCAGACATACTTTGATTAACCTGAGTTCATTACAATGAGAGCTGGTCGAGATCAAAATAATAGTATGTTCGTTTTAACTTAGTTTGAAGGGATTCTCTAAATCAATCAATTATCTTAGAATCTAAATAAATCTAAATAACATTAAATTCCTAATCTGCTTTTTGCTCCCATGATCTCAGTACTAATACAAAAGCCGATTAGACTCTTGCTAGTTTTCTGTTCTTGGCAGTTATGTACAATAAGTGTCGCTGCTCAAGATACGATCAATACTCAAGATATTTTTCATCCTGTTAGGGGAACAAATGGCATGGTGTCATCCCAGGAAGAATTTGCCACTGAAGCTGGTTTAGAAGTCTTAAAAGAAGGTGGAAATGCGATCGATGCTGCGGTAACTGTCGGCTTTACCCTTGCGGTGACTTTGCCTCGTGCGGGTAATTTGGGAGGAGGCGGTTTTATGCTTGTACATCTGGCTAAGACTCAAGAAACGATCGCGATTGACTATCGGGAAAAAGCACCATTAGCAGCAACACGAGATATGTTTCTTGATGAAAATGGTCAAGTTGTATCCCAAAAGTCACAATATAGTCATTTAGCTGTGGGAGTTCCAGGTACAGTTGCGGGAATGACTATGGCACTGGAAAAATATGGCACAATTTCTTTGGCAAGAGCATTACAACCTGCAATTGAACTAGCGGAAACAGGGTTTCCCGTTGATGAGGATTTACATCATACTTTAATTGCTGCCAAGGGAAAAATGCAGGTTTCTCCTGCTAGCATGGATGTTTTTTTTAAGGAAGATGGAATTCCCTATGAAATAGGAGAAATTTTAATTCAAGAAGATTTAGCTAACAGCTTGAAATTAATTGCTCAAGAGGGAGCAAATGCCTTCTATCAGGGAGAAATTGCTACTGCCCTGGTTGCTGATATGGAAGTCAATGGGGGCTTAATTACTAAAGAAGACTTAGCTGCCTATCAGCCAGTAATTCGCCCGACAATCCAGGGCAACTATCGAGGATATGAAATTCATTCCATGCCCCCCCCAAGTTCTGGCGGTATTCATTTAGTTCAAATATTAAATATACTAGAGAATTTTCCGATTCGTTCCCTCGGACATAATACTGCTAAGACAATTCACTTAATGGCAGAAAGTATGAAATTAGCTTATGCTGATCGTTCTAAATTTTTAGGTGATGCGGATTTTGTTTCAGTGCCAGTTTCGAGCCTAACTTCTAAAACTTATGCCTCAATATTAAGTCAGAAAATTGACCTTAACCAAGCAACGCCGAGTAGGGAAATTTCCCCAGGGAATCCTTACCAAGTTGAAAGTAAAGATACAACTCACTATTCTGTAGTTGATCAGTACGGTAATGCGGTGGCAAATACTTATACTTTGAATCTAGCCTATGGTACTGGTTTAACAGCTTCAGACACGGGCATCCTGTTGAATAACGAAATGGATGACTTTTCTGCCAAGCCAGGAGTGCCAAATTTCTTCGGGCTAATTGGAGGAGAATTTAATGCCATTGAACCCGAAAAAAGGATGCTCAGTTCGATGACCCCAACTATTGTGCTTAAAGAAGGGAAGCCTTTTCTGGTTACAGGTAGTCCTGGTGGTAGTAGAATTATTACGGCTATTTTACAAGTGATTATGAATGTGATCGATCATCAGATGAATATTGCGGAAGCAACTAACGCGGGGAGAATTCATCACCAATGGCTACCAGATGAATTGCGATTTGAAGTGGGATTAAATGAAGATACTAGATGGTTGCTAAATAGTAAGGGTCATAAACTGGTTGATGGGGATGCCATGGGCAGTACTCAAAGTATTATGAGGGTCAATGATATATATCATGGAGCTTCTGATCCTCGTCGCCCAGGGGCTTTAACCCTTGGTTATTAACTCGATTTTTAGCGAAGATTTGGATTTTTGCGATCGCATTTATTAATTT